>CAZLZY010000442.1:0-1987 GCA_964564075.1 uncultured Spirochaetales bacterium | reverse complement strand
CCTGTCTTTTTCATTCTGAGAACAGAGATGCCCTCTCTAATGAGTTCATAGAACGGCTAGAAAACCACGAACCTCTTGGTTCCTACTCTATGAGTGGTCTTGAGATGAGAAAAAGGAATATTTCGCATTCGAAACTCTATGCCTGCAATCTTTCTCATAGTGAGTTCATAGATGTCGATTTCTCTCATTCTTATCTACAACTGTGTTTTCTTGAGTTCTCAACGTTCATTCGTTGTAAGTTCAATGGGATAGTCAGCAAGTACTCGGTCTTCTCAGGTTCTAAGTTCATAGATTGTGATTTTACCGAATCAGATATACTGCACTCGAATTTTGTGGGTATCGATGCAAAGAACTGTAGCTTCGATGATTCGGACCTCTATTATACAGATTTTGTCAATGCGATCCTAGAAGATGTCTCTTTCAAGGATTGCAATCTGAAGAAAGCTGATTTTATAGCTAGTCAAAGGACCAATGTGAGTTTCAAATTCTCGAACTTCGAAGAAGCCACATTCTCAAGGGAGAGGTAAGTTGAAGATATTCTTTCATTTTTCAGTTATAGGGTTCTCGAACACCTATCTGATCGGGAATGATAAGGGTGATGCTATCCTGATTGATCCAGGTCATATGGACCTTCAACTACTCGAACTCATCGAAAACAACCACTATTATATCAGGCATATCCTTCTCACCCATAGACATCCATCTCATACCGCTGGTATTGGTACTCTCTTGAAGATCTATGATGCTGATATCTATTCATACTCCCCTTTCGGAGATCATGCTATGTCTTGTTACTCATTATCGAATAATGAAGTGATAGAACTCTCAGGGCTCAAGATAGAGTGTTTACATGTCCCTGGACATTCTTCTGATTCTCTTGTCTATATCATTGACAAGGCGATGTTCACAGGGGATGTCCTATTGTCTGGTAGAGTCGGAGAAACGGATTCAAAACTTTCTCACTCGTTAATCATGCGTTCGATAAAAGATAAGTTACTCCCCTTAGATGATCGAATGATCATCTTTCCAGGGCATGGTGCTCCATCGACATTAAAGATCGAGAATATGTTCAACGAAGACCTGCTGCATGAGATGCGGGTACACACTCATGAAGAGAACGAAGAGCTTCTTTGAATCTAGTAGGCATCGGTGCTATGAATTTCCTTTCTACATTTTCTCCTGAATCCTCAGGTATAGTTATCTGTAACGATAATGCATGAAGCATAAGAGTCGCATCAGGAAGTTGTTTTATCGGTTTTGCATAGATCGGATCACCTACTATAGGATGTCCGATATGCTTCATATGGACTCTCAGTTGATGAGTCCTCCCTGTTTTCAAAGTAAGACGTACCAAGGCAGCTCCCATATACTGTTTTAACACAAGATAATGGGTCTCTGCGAACTTACCCTGTCCAGGATCATCGCTCGTCGTGAATATCTTCCTGTCTCTACGATCACGAATTATCTGAGTCTTGATGTCACCCCTTCGTTTGAGCATAGTCCCTTTCACGATCGCTATATAGTATTTCTGAGTCAGTCTTTCAGCGAATTGGGTTGACAGCGATTCTATCGTCTTAGTATCTTTTGCGACGATCATCACTCCAGAGGTGTCTTTGTCCAATCTATGAACGATACCAGGTCTATTCTGATCCAATTGTTTCATCTCCTGGTAACGATAAAGAAGCCCGTGAACCAATGTACCGGTCCAGTTACCTGCAGCAGGATGGACTACGAGTGATTGAGGTTTATCGATGACAACAACTTTCTCATTCTCATATACGATAGGAAAATCAACCTTTTCAGGCTCTATATTCTCAGGGTTCGTCTCAAGGATCTCTACTTCAACTAGATAACCGGGATGAACCTTTTTACTCTTCTTACTCACTTGACCATTGATCTTGATCACCGTAGTGGGAAGGTCTATCTGGGATCTTGAGATATCATTGATCTCCTGAGATATAAAAGCATCTACTCTCATCAAAACATA
>CAZLZY010000441.1:0-1993 GCA_964564075.1 uncultured Spirochaetales bacterium | reverse complement strand
GGTTTATCAGAATAGTACATTCCAACGAAAAGCTCAGATTTGATCACATGTTCCATATCATCAGGAGTCTTCGCTATCTCTGTATCATCTTTGAAGAAGGAAAAGAGTAGAGAAGCAGCACCCGCTGCTCTACCTGTCTTCACATGGTCTGGGTGGGCCTCATAGGTGAGGGTAGGATCAGGATAGAGGATGAAGTCAGGGTTAATATCATTGAGCACCTTCATAAGGTCTCTTCTAAGGACCTCTTCACTCCAGTACCCGGCATCAGGGTATCCGAGCCAGATCAGATCTTTGACCCCGATCACTTCAGCAGCTTTTTCCTGCTCCGCTCGTCGTATGCTATACTCACCATGAGGTAGTACGGCACCTTTGCCGATATCATCAGTAACTGTCAGGTAGGTGATCTTGACTCCCGAAGAGGTTAATTTAGCAATAGTAGCTCCCATAGCTATATCAAGGTCGTCTGCATGGGGTTGAATGGCTAAGATATGACTTAGTTCAGTTAGACGTGGGATAGGGAAGGTTTTACGGAAAAACCGTTTGACAATCATCGGTAGCTCTCCTATGATGGTAACATGATACCTCAAAAAAACTAATATTTCTGAGTGACTTTGCTTATGATACCTCAACAGGTATTGTATAGCAATAAATTACTATGAATAACCTATAGAGGTGTGTGTAGGTATATATATCAAACGAGGGAGATGACTATGAAACGTGTATTGATGGTATTCTTGTGCTTGGCTGTGATGTTCTCTGCTTTTGCTTATGAGTTTAGACCTGACTTTACAGATGAGCCATTCATGTTCACTGAAACAGAATCAATGGGAGGAGCCTCCATAGCGATCTCTAATGGGTTCGAAGCTCTTTTTAATAATCCTGCTGGATTCTCTAGTAACGGTGGAGAGATAGTCTTCACCTCATTGAATATCTATGGGGATATGATTCCAGATGTAGCTGCCGTTGAAAATATCATATCGATTTTCAATAGTGTAGAGAATATTGCTGATATCGATGAGACTGAGCTCATAGGTAATCTTATTTCACTTGGATCAGAAGATGTAGATGGGATTGAGACCACGATCAATGTTGGTGCAGGCCTGAGTGCTTTCGGATTAGGTCTTGGAATCATCTCTGAAGTAGCTATTGGATTTGAATCAGATTATGCTAGTGATTATTATGCTGCTGATGTAACTCTTGAATCAGAGCTCGTTGCAGGACTATCTCATCGATTTGATCTAGGCTTTGCTGACTTACAAGTTGGTGCGAATGCTAAAGGATTACTCTTCTTAGATCTAGATACTTATACATATGATGATTATACAGATCGTGTGGATCTCTATTCTTTAATAACTGTAGGATACGGATTCGATGCAGGTGCGATCCTAGCCTTGAATAATGGATTATCAGTAGGTGTAGCTGTTGAGAATATCGGAGGCGCACAGACATACTCAGATAGGGAGGTCCTTATGACCATCTCCGACGCTATTGAAGAGGATCCTGCAGCCTATTGGAATGATCTAACTTTATCGGGGGTTTCATATGAAATACCCTTATCAGCAAAAGTAGGTATTGGTTATGAGAGTCCTAGAGGACATCTATTAGGATTCAGGCTTGCAGCTGACTACGATCTTGATCTTAATCCTGAACCTGAACCTAGGAGCAGAAGGGTAGCTGAAAAAACTATGATCGATCAACTTCAGCTAGGTGCTGAGCTATCAGTACTAGGGATGGCTAAAGTTCGAGCAGGATTGAATCAGGGATATATAACAGCTGGTGCTAGTTTGAACCTGTTTCTCGTTGAAGTATCTGCTACCTATTATGGTGATTCCATTGACCAAGATACGTATAGGAGTATTGCCCCTGAACAGTCTCGGGAACAATTCATCATTGGTGTGAAAGTAAAACTATAATAGTAAATTAGATCGTTAATATAGGGAGACTACCATGAATTTGGTAGTCTTTTTTTGTTTGCCCAGCGAAGCTGGCAAAC
>CAZLZY010000440.1:0-1993 GCA_964564075.1 uncultured Spirochaetales bacterium | reverse complement strand
TCTGATACGGTACGGATGATGAAATCTACTGCATGCTCTGATTCACATGAGCTGTCATTGATATCATCCTCAAAGACATCACCAAATGCATCCTTGCCATGGATCTCGTTCACCACGGAGAAATCATGACCAGGTAATCGGCAACCTTTGAAGACCGGGACATCTTCCCTTCCTGCTAATGATAGGATCCGTAAGGCATTCCTTGTCACATGCTCTAAAGTCCCATTTCCCTCTACGGTAGTGATACCTTCGACTGTGATAGCATCTGAAGCAAGAGCCAAGAGGATCGCACAGGTATCATCGATACCTGGATCTGAGTCTATGATGATTCTTTCCATTTTTTGATTGATCCTTTTATACATCTTCTTTATCTACTCACTATACCATGACTGACTATGATTCCTGAATATCTTCATCCCGTTACTTCACGTTCTCTGATTCTTTCGCTACAATAAGAAAACCGTATTGAAGAAATCAGGAGTCTAATATGATAGTACCATTAAGAGATAAGAGACCAAAGATCCATAAGAGTGCATTCATCTTCGGTAGTGCCGATATCGTAGCAGAGGTTAACATCGGAGAGAACTGCTCAGTATGGTGTAATGCCACCTTGAGAGGGGATCTTGCACCTATCACTTTGGGAGACGGATCGAATGTTCAGGATAATGCCTGTATCCATGTGAACACCGGGATGCCGACAGTCATAGGTAAGGATGTGACTATAGCCCATACAGCGATCATTCATGGTTGCACTATCGGTGATACCTGTCTTATCGGGATGGGAGCTATCATATTGAACGAGGCTGTCATACAGGAGAACTCTATCGTAGGTGCAGGAGCCCTCGTCACCGCACGAAAGGTCTTCCCTCCTAACTCACTGATCATCGGTTCTCCTGCAAAAGCAGTCAGACAATTGACTGCTGAGGAGATCGAAGGGATCAGAGAGAATGCCAGCCACTATCGAACGACAGCGGCTGAATTCAAGGAAGAGCTAAACCGTTAGCTTCTCATCATTGTGAATGTTTCCGGTATACCCCGGGTGTACCGGCCTTCACGAATCTTCCAGTCCCTGATTCACCAAAATATTCATCCCCCTCAACAAGGATCTCACCTCTTCTGATAGTCAGGATACTCTTTCCTACTACAGAGGTATTATGGAACGGTGTATATCCTGCAGCAGTATGTTGACTCTCATTGGTAATGGTCCAAGGGAGCTCTGCATCGAATATCATGATATCAGCATCAGTACCGACCTGAAGAGAACCCTTTTGAGGATAGATACCAAAGGCCTTCGCAGGATTCACGGAAAGTAAACCGGCCATCTGCGGTAAGGTGATACGCCCCTGCTTCACGCCGAACGTATGGATGATCGGCAGCATCTCTTCGGTCCCTGGGATTCCTGGGAAGATGGATCTGCAATCACATGATGAGAGTTTCTGTTCATGGGTGAACGTACAATGGTCCGTAGCTACGATCCGGATAGCTCCAGATTCGACCCCTTTCCAAAGTGCCTCATTATCAAAAGCATCTCTAAGCGGTGGGGTCATGATATACAAAGGACCATCTGGGCCCTCTAACAGGCTTCTCGTGAGCATCATGTAATGAGGAGTGGTCTCTGTCGAGACTTGTATCCCCTTCACTCTCAACTTCTGTATCATCTCGAATCCTGCTTTTGAGGAGAGATGTACGATATATATCGGCATCCCGAGCTCACCTGCTAATGATCCCACATAAGCTATTGCCCGTGCTTCAGCCTCTGCTGGTCTCAGGTCCGCATGAGTTTTAGGGGGGAATGGAGCATCTCCATGCTTCTCAAGTAATTCCTGTATCAACCCATCATCCTCTGCATGCACACTCACCATCAGTTCTAAGTCCCTGCAAGCAGTGAAGAGATCTCTTAGCCCATCCTTCTCGATCAGATACCCGACGTTCTTATAGGTAGTGAATATCTTGATAGTTCGTACGCCAGATTCCTTGAGAGCAGCTAACTCTT
>CAZLZY010000439.1:0-1999 GCA_964564075.1 uncultured Spirochaetales bacterium | reverse complement strand
TGACTCAAAAAAGTCTGCCTATAGATTGAGTGGACAAATCTTGGGAAGTTCACATATACTGTTCCGACTCGACAGCGGAAATGATGCCTTTGACACCCTCAGGGTCCTTGCAGATTCTCCCCACTATTTTCTGATAAAACGAAATCTGCGAAGGGAACCTCATCAGAAGTGGATCGATATCGCAGAGGGAGGAAATGGTTCCTGTGTTGAACCAAGACCTGGAAAAAAAGTATACACAGGAGTACTGACTACTAGTCATCCAAAAGCAGCAGAGCACACACCCCTGGCTCTGATAGATCAAGTCTACCGCGTAACCATTCGTTCTACTGATCATGAAGGCACTGCCTATCTATTCCCAAAATCTGAGGTAGAAGTCTATTCCGACGAATCTGTATGAAGATCCAGAAACCGTTATCAGGCTCTACCATGACCATGCGACAAGTGAACAGTTCCATAGTGAGCTGAAAACCGATATGAATTTCGAGAGACTGCCTTCAGGTAAACTGTCGGTGAATAAGCTATTACTGCATATAGCGATGATCTCATTCAATACGCTGCGATGCATCGGTCAGGCAGCCCTCGAACAGGAGGAACTTCTTCCCTACCGGCACAAAGGAAAAAGAAAGCGATTGAGAAAAGTGATCGATGATATTATCAGGATAGCTGGAAAGGTTGTTACTCATGCGAGGTCTCTGACCTTGAAGCTATGGGATCATGATCCCTGGTATCCTGTGTTCAATCAACTGTACCTGCAGTTGTAACCGGAAAATCTATTACCTGTATCAGTACCAATCATCACAATCTTTGCACTAGGGATACCTCTGTCCTCCTATATGATGAGAACTTACCATACTGCTGTATTCTCAGTTAAATCCAGTCCTCAAGATCAACAATATCTTGAAATGAATCTCTGAAAAGCATATCAACTCGACAACTCATAGATACTGTGTGAGTTCATTCAAAATCTTCTACTGTTTGGAGCTTTTATACGGATTCAGGAGTATGTTCAGCTTTGTTAGAGTCGGAAAAAATTGACCAGAAAAGTTGTAGAAAACACTAATATGATAATCATGAAGCCAAGACCCTATATGAAGATCCTCTGATCCTTGATGGATATCCAAATCATACTGTTCAATAATCTGTATAATAAAAAAACCGGTCTACCTAACTCTTAACGAGCAAGAATAACCGGCTTCAAATTGTATCAAATACATCTACTACATATGTGTTTCATGGATATTATTGATACAAACTTTAAAACTTAAAAGCTATTCTTTTAAACAGCCAATTGGAACAATCTTAACACCATCCGATCTGGTATAAGCAATTTGCCCACCAGTTATTATAATTAGTACTTCGGGTTCCCGTAAACCTAAGCCTTTTTTGAGCTTCTTCGTTTCCATGATCAAGCGTTCCACTTCTAATAGATGAGCTGCTCCTTCTTCGATACCACTACTTCCCAGTTTAAATTCAATCAAAGCATATCTACCATCATCTAAGTGTAGTACCGCATCAACCTCAAGATTTGATCGATCGTTGTAATAAGAAATCCTACCTCCTGAGGACATAGCATATGCAGATAAATCTCTAATACAAAGGTTTTCAAATATAAATCCGAATGTATGAAAATCCTGCAATAAGATTTCTGGACTTAAACCTAAAGAAGCAGTCATAATGGATGGATCAATGAACATTTTCTTTGTCGAACTGCGAATTGCTGTTTTAGAACGAATAGAAGGGTTCCATGCAGGTACATCCTGTATCACAAAAAGCCGATTTAATGCATTCACATATTCGTAAAAAGTAGATTCAGAGAGACTAGTATTCGCATTAATGTCATCAATTAGTGTCTTGTTGGATGCGAGAGTCCCTATATTTCTCGCATATGCCCTTAGCACTCTTTGGACCTTGCCAGGATCTCTTTTTATATTGTCTATTGTGGAAATATCAGTCTCAATTATTGAATCAACATATGCTTTTGAGATCAATAGTTTTGCCT
>CAZLZY010000438.1:0-2024 GCA_964564075.1 uncultured Spirochaetales bacterium | reverse complement strand
CACTTCTTTCAATCTATTTCCAACAAATTACCAACACTGTGCAAATGATGGTTTTAAAAATATTAATGTTTTTATCTCTGGTGTGCAATCAGTAATAAAAGTGGATAGCATCTTTTTGTTGACAACTGAACACGTTCAGTCTATATTCTTATAGATGCTTACGTAATCATTGCTAAGTATCAATTCGAGTAATATGGGGTAAAAGGAGATTTTTTTATGGGTAAAAGATTATTATGTATACTAGTCTGTTTAGGTTTGGCTGGGGTAGTGACAGCACAGGGTAGTAGTGAGATGGTAAAAGAGACTTTCCATGATTACGAGAAATGGGAAGATACACAGTTAGATAGTTTAGATGATCTATCAATTGATACATTAAGATCCAGAACATATGATACACAATTCAATGTTGTCGATGTTCTTGGAGTCGAAGGTGGAGAGAATGAATATCAGGCATTCTATATGCAGGATGGTTCTCCCTCTTATGGTACCTTCATGGTAGCCTATGATTCTGATGGGAATAGGGTTTATGCAAGAGTTGATGTTCCTGCTGGCGAAGTTCCTGCAGAAGGGTATCCTGTAGTAGTATTTGCTCATGGTTGGGTTGGATATGATGGAGCTCCTGATTATACCTTGAACTACTCTGCTGATGCATACTATGGCGATATCATCGATAGCTATGTTGATGCTGGAAATATGGTTATCACTCCTGGTTTCAGAGGTCAGACGACTGTTACTGGTATTCCAGGTGAAGGTATAGAGTTCATGGCTGCATTTGATAATGGTAGTTATGTGAGTCCTATCTTCTATGCGATCGATATTTTGAATGCTGTCGGCGGCCTAGATTCGATTGAGATGATCGATTGGGAGAACTGGAGTCCAAAAGGAATCATAAAAGCTAATACTGATGAGATTCATATCTCTGGTCATTCACAGGGTGGAGATGCAGTATTAACAGCACTTGCTGTATCAGGTGAAGGATCAGCACTAGAAAACACATTCAAGACAGGATCAATATGGTCTGGTTGTTTCCCTGATAGAATCACACAGGTTGAGACTTATGGACCTATGGGAGAATCTGCAGAAGCTTTCAAAGCAGGTACACAGGAAGCCTTCGAATGGAATGGTACAGCTATTGGTTCCGATGGTTCGGTGAACCCGAACTTCATCTTCGCATGGGCACCTGATTGGATCGGTTCTGTGAACTCTGAAGATTGGTCATGGCAAGCAGATTACTTCGGAAATTCTGTTGAGACTATGCTTAATAAGAAATATGGTCAAATGTATGATACCTATAACACCTATGTCGATGATATTGACGGAGTGACCTACACGCTAAGTGTAGCTGCTGATGGTAATGTCGTTGTCGAGAACGATCCTAGGATCGTTGCTTTAACAGCTGCAATGAGTGCTATCAATTACCCTGAATATCTCGTAGATGAGACGATCATCCTACAGCATTCAAATCAAGACTACTATGCACTCCCCAGTTGGAATGCTGATTTAGCAAAGAGTATCAATGCTCATGGTGGAGATTGTAAGGATCATACCTATGAAGAGAATAATCATTCACTCAAACTCAGCTCATATGAATGGTTTGATGTTAATGGTGATGCTGTAGCAGGACGTATCACAGCGATCACAAGGGATGTAGCTCTGTTTTCAGAATAATAAAACATGATCAGTCTTAGCGTATAGTTGAGGGTAGCAGGTAAACTGTTACCCTCGTATCTATTGGAGCTGATGTCTATTGCAAATACACAAGTAGTGCTCATTTACCCTAATTTCAGGTATCCTCTGAGTTTATCGGGAATAGGGTTGATGCTCTCGCACAGATAGAGATATATACTATCAAGAAAATTACCATATGGCAGATGAATCTACTCCTATCATCCCCAGTTTTGGTATCCACCCATGGGAAGCTCATCCCAATAGCTAGAGTACTGCTAGAGATAGATGATCCTTTTTTGATAGGCAAGGCTCAATGAGAGGTCAGGAAGATGCAGCACAGTTGTATGGGTTACCGA
>CAZLZY010000437.1:0-2028 GCA_964564075.1 uncultured Spirochaetales bacterium | reverse complement strand
CTAAGAACATCTTCTTATGTGAGGCTAGGACTCCTATAGATGAGCTTAATGATGCTTTAGAGCTTGAGCTACCTGATGAGGACTTTGAGACGATTGGTGGGTTCGTTTTCGAACTTTTCGGAAAGATCCCTGAAAATCTCGAAACTGTAACATATAAGAATATTGAATTTATAGTCCAGAGTATGTCTGGTCACAAGATAAATACCGTTAAACTGGTCATCAAGGATAGCTGAGTTCATTGACACGATAGTCACTGTTTCAGTATAGTTTAGACGGTTATATAATACTATTCGGAGGTTCATTTAAATATGAAGATTGCAATTAATGGGTTTGGAAGAATTGGAAGAAATGTTTTTAAAATCGCATTTGAGAGAGAGAATATTGAAGTTGTAGCGCTTAACGATCTTACAGATCCTAAGACACTCGCACACCTGTTGAAATATGATTCAACTTACGGTGTATATGACAAAGTAGTAACTTCAACTAAAGATTCAATCATCGTAGATGGTAAAGAGATCAAGATCTTAGCTGTAAGAAATCCTGCAGAACTCCCATGGGGAGAACTTGGAGTAGACGTTGTTGTTGAATCAACAGGTGTTTTTCGAGTTGCTGAAGGCCCAAGAGGTGGTTACAAAGACCACGTCAAAGCTGGAGCTAAGAAAGTTATCCTTACTGTACCTGCAAAAGATAAGATCGATCAGACCATCGTACTTGGTGTTAATGATAATGAGATCGATGATGCAAAAGTTGCCTACTCAAATGCATCTTGTACTACTAACTGTTTAGCCCCTGTCGCTAAAGTCCTCAATGATAAATTTGGAATTATAAGCGGTCTTATGACTACAATTCATGCCTATACAAATGACCAGGTTATCCTCGATATGCCTCACAGTGACTTAAGAAGAGCACGAGCTTGTGCACTTTCAATCATTCCTACTACAACTGGTGCAGCTGCAGCTGTTGGTATCGTTATTCCTGAACTTAATGGAAAACTTAATGGTATGGCAATGCGAGTACCTACACCTACAGGTTCTATCGTTGACCTCACTATGCAACTTACACATGATTGTACCGTTGAAGAACTCAACGCTGCTATCAAAGAAGCTGCTGATGGTCCAATGAAGGGAATACTTGAGTATACTGAAGACCCAATCGTATCTATGGATGTCAAAGGTAACAGCCACTCATCAGTCTTTGATGCTGGATGTACTATGAAGATGGGAAAAGGATTCTTCAAGATCTGTTCATGGTATGACAACGAGTTCGGTTACTCTTCACGAGTAGTTGACCTTGCAGAGAAACTTGTTTAAGTAAAAGGATATGTGATATGGACTTACGAACAGTCAAAGATATAGACTTGAAGAATAAAAGAGTCCTCATCCGTGTCGATTTTAACGTCCCCCTCAAAGAGGGGGTCGTTACAGATTCGACTAGAATTGAGCGAGCTCTACCGACTATTAAGTATATTCTTGGACAAGAGGGTACTTCTGTTGTTGTGATGACACACCTAGGAAGACCTAAAGGTGAGAAAAAACCTGAATTCAGTCTTACACCGGTAGCAAAAAGATTCAGCGAACTTCTTGGAAAAGAGGTTCTCATGGCTGACGATTGTATCGGTGAAGAAGTTCTTGCAAAGACGCATGAGCTAAAACCTGGACAGATTTTACTACTAGAGAATGTACGTTTTTATAAAGAAGAAACTAAAAACGATCCTAAATTCGCTGCTGAACTTGCGAAGATGGGTGATGTTTTTGTTAATGATGCTTTTGGGACTGCTCATCGAGCACATGCTTCCACAGAGGGTGTCACTACATATCTACCTTCAGTCGCGGGCTTCCTCATTGAGAAAGAGGTTAAATTCTTCTCTCCATTGTTGACCGCTCCTGAAAAACCATTTGTTGCTATTATCGGCGGTGCAAAAGTATCATCTAAGATCGGAGTACTCCAATCTTTACTCGATACCTGTGACACGATAATCATCGCAGGTGGAATGGCTTTCACCTTTCTCAAGGTACTTGGGAAAGATAT
>CAZLZY010000436.1:0-2047 GCA_964564075.1 uncultured Spirochaetales bacterium | reverse complement strand
TTTCGTGACATACTTGCCGCGTTTTGTTGATTATATGAGGTATGTATGAAGTTACGAGTAGACAGACCGGTAAATCCGGCATCTTTTTCATTCTATTATGGATGGTTCTTAGTTCCTATAGCAGTCTTTGCTGTGCTTATGAGTACTCCGGGACAGACTGCCGGTTTCAGTGCGTTCACTGAATCGATTCTCTCCTTTACGGGATTCACTCGAACTCAATTATCTCTTTACTATATGATCGGTACGATCTTAAGTGGATTCATCATGCCTGTCATGGGAGGTTTTCTCGATAGATGGGGAAGCCGTAAGATGATCATCTTCGCCTCTATCATGCTGGGATTCTCCTTATGGTGGCTCAGTTATATGGACAAGATCGTATCATTCTTTCCGGGAATCCCTACAGGTGTCTCATATACGGTCCTGATGATTCTTGGTATATTCTCACTTAGATTCTTTGGACAGGGGCTACTCCCCATGACCGCTAATACGATGGTCGGTAAGTGGTTCGATCAGAAACGTGGAAGAGCCATCGCTATCATGGGGGTCATCAATACCATGGTCTTCTCAGCAACTCCTGCTATCATGGCTGCCTTAGTCTTGAGACTTGAATGGAATGGTACCTGGAGATTGCTTGCAGTGATCGTAGGATTAGGGATGACTCTACTCGGATGGGCGTTCTTCCGTGATACACCAGAGGCTTGTGGCCTATCTGTCGACGGGATCGATGAAGGCCATCATGAGTTCAAAGGTAATCAAGTTGTAACTGGTGCTTCAGTCAAAGAAGCCATTACCTATCGTTCCTTCTGGGCGATTCTCCTCGTGCTCGGAACAGCTTCACTGGTGAATACTGGGATGACCTTCCATATTCAGGCATTGGGATTCGAAGTAGGGATGACCGTGCAGAAGGCCGTTGCGATCTTCATCCCGATCTCCTTTATCGCTGTTCCAATGAGTTTCTTCTCTGCGATCCTTACTGAGAAGATCCATGTGAGGATACTTGTCGCTCTGATGGCTTTCAGCCAACTCGTTGGCTATTGTTCGATCTTCTTTCTCAACACACCTCTTGGCTACTTCATAACCATTGTTGCATTGGGGGTAGGGAATGGACTGTTCGGGACTATTCTGACTGCAGTCGTCCCAAAGATCTTCGGAAGGAAGCACCTTGGTTCCATTAATGGTATCGTCTCTTCTGTCACTGTTATCGCGAGTGCTCTAGGTCCTATCTTCCTATCAGGTATGAACGATATATTAGGATCCCTACGGATCGGTGTCACGATCATGAGTATCTTACCTGTGATCACCTTGATATTATCGTATAAGATGCCTGAGAGATGTGCTGATTAAGCATCAGCATGATAGCTGCTCCGTGTGAACGGAGAGGCCATGACCCAGTCAAAACCGATCTCTCTAGCTTTTTTCTCCCACCATTCGAACTTCTGTGGTGTGACATATTCCTGTACCTCAAGAGAGTCCTTGTCAGGTCTCAAGTACTGTCCCATCGCTACTCGGGTACATCCTGCCTCCTGAAGGTCTGTAAGGACCTCTATGACCTGTGCTTCAGTCTCTCCGAGTCCCAGCATGATCGATGATTTGATCGGGGCGCTAGGATAACGAAGGGAAGCCATCTTCAGGAGGTTCAATGTCCTTACATATACTCCTCCCGGCCGTGCGATAGGATAGAGACTCGATACGGTCTCTATATTATGGCTGAAGACGAAGGGGAGTGCCGATGCGAGGACCTCTAACGCTTCTACTTGAGAATCTTTGAAATCTGGAGTTAATATCTCGAATCTGATCTCTGGGTTCAACTCTCTACAGGCATTCATGACATCACGGAACTGTGCTGCTCCACCATCAGGAAGATCATCTCTGTCTACACTCGTGATGACTAGATAGGTGATCCCCATCTCTTTGACCATCTTAGCGACCCTCTCTGGTTCGCTCGCGTCGAGAGGTTCAGGTTTTCCGTGTCCAACAGCACAGAAGGGGCAGTTCCTCGTACAGATGTTTCCCATGATCAGGACGGTAGCGGTCCCTCTCGACCAGC
>CAZLZY010000435.1:0-2056 GCA_964564075.1 uncultured Spirochaetales bacterium | reverse complement strand
AACATAGTTGTAAAGGTAGTCAAGGTTGATCAATTCACCCATGACTCTACCACCGTCCTGTGCTAATACGAAGTCAGCTCCCTGTGCACCAGTTGATCCCTCTTTTGAGATCTTCTCGATCATTTCGAAGTCTTTGAGGTTTGTTGCCTCTACTTCGATACCATATTTCTCTTGGAATGCCTCTGCAGCATTGGCGATTCGGCTAGTAACTGCATAGACAACTACTTTACCTTCAGCCTGTGCAGCTACGACTAACTCATCATGAGTCATTGGAACTTCTTCTGTAACTGCTTCTTCAACAGCCTCTTCTTGAGCACCACCTGCGAACAGGAATGATGTGCACATCAAGATGATCATCATCAGTGAAATGATACGAACTCTCTTTTTCATATGTAACTCCCCTTAATTAGCGATCCATAGGTATGTTAGAGACCTTTGGAGATAGTGTTAATTTTTCTTAACACTATATTGCTTATGTTAAGATATCTTAATGATAATTGTCAATCAAAATCTGATATTATTTGTAATCATTTTTATGAGTCAGCGTTGTTCGATACGTAAGAGCCCTTTTCTATTCATGACAAGACAATAATGGAAGAGTTGGGCCTCTGAACGCTTTCGATATGCCTTCAGAGAGACGATAAGATGAATGTGATATACTCGCCCTGAAGATATTGATACGAGCTTCCCTTTTTGCAAGGTGTCAAAACTATCATCAGGATCATCCATCGAATTCAGCCATTCATCGATACGTACTCTTGTTACCTCGGTCAAGGATTCAAGTCTATTATGATCTTTGAGGATCTTGCTGTTCAGAGTCACGATCCTGTTGAAATGCAGTACATCCTGAGGTGGGAGGATCGAGGCAAAGGGATTCTTCTGCATATCACGAGCATTACGAATGAATTCTGGCATATACTTGTCAAGACCATATTTCACGATGACCTCAGCTTTAGCGGCATCTTTACCTGTGGCAGGATCTTGGAGTCTCATGATCTTATCAGCAAGTAATCTAGGTAGAAGATGAGCGAACACCTCTCTAAGGATCTCTTTGATCCTATCCTTGAATACATAGGAAATGATGATGATCAGTACCCATGGGGCAGAGTTCCTGATGAAGAACGTCTCGGCATATAACGTCGCAAGCACTGCAAAGGTCATAGCCAAAGCGGCTGCCATCCCTGCTAGGATATGGTTCACTTGATTAGGGATACGCGAGACGATAGCATTCATATACATAGCAGATTGAGACCATTTCTTAAGAATACTCTCTCTATAGGCTACCCGCTCACCATCTCTTCCCGTGTCCTCAGAATAGGCTGAGCTGTATCGTTGTTCTCCTCGGTAATGGGATACTTTTGCGATGAATGAATCGAGCAGGGTGATCTGATCAGAGACATGAACGTCATGCTCACAGATCGAGCGTAGCCCTATCATCTTCTGTTCTGCGATGAGACTGATCGCTTCATCAGTCCAAACTAATGCAGTACGGATATGATCACTCACTCTCGGATGTAGGTATAATGCTGAAAGTTCTTGTACCGCCCTCAATACCTCATCAGTCTGGTCTAATAGAGAAGAGATTCTCTCCTTATAAGGTTCGATGGATCTCTTCTCTTCAACTGCTAATCGATATACGAGATCGATGAAGCCCTTGATATCACTACGGAATGCATTCACGAGGGTCTGCATCTCATAGATCACTGCCTGCTCTTCAACCTCTCCACCAATAGAGAGGGTCTCATAATATTTCTTCAATCGATATAGGGGACTCAATTCAAGATTAGGGTCTATGATACCTGCTAGAGGAAGAACAGGTGAACTGAATCGAGTATTGGTCTGAAAATGTTTGAGGATCTTACTGACACCAACGTCCTCTTTGGTCATATGGAGTTGCCCCGGGGAGAAGAAATAAAAGCTCAGATCATACTTCCCCCTTCCCTTGTTAGGTATTGGAAGCAGAGTCTTCAACTCTAGATGGTGTGAATCATGTTTACGTACTTGGCAGGTAAAATCTCTCATATCAGGACCTTCATTTAAAATATCTTAACCTTAA
>CAZLZY010000434.1:0-2057 GCA_964564075.1 uncultured Spirochaetales bacterium | reverse complement strand
GCTCTGATGTCTATGCCACCTCCTATGCATTAGCACAAGCTATTCTGACTCTTCCTGCTATAGATTGCATCATCTGCGGAATGATGACCACAGATGGTGATACTGCCCAGGTAGGACCTGAGATAGCAGAACATCTGAATATTCCCCATGCCTCCTATATCAAGGAGATCCATGATGTTCATGCAGATCATATCGAAGTCACTATGGATATGGACAAATATGAAGCCGTGATGAAGATCAGCTTCCCAGCCCTTCTTACTGTCACAGCTTCTATTGGTACTCCCCGCCTTCCCTCCTATATTCTCGGAAAGAAGACAGAAGATAAACCAGTGAAGAGAATAACTCTCAAAGAGCTAAACGATCAGGATCCAGACCACTATGGCATTACGGGCTCCCCTACACAGGTCATCAATATCTTCCCTCCTGATCATACGCAAATAAGTACGACCTGGGATGGAAGTTCGAAAGAGATAGCAACGAATCTAGCTGAGGATCTATTCAACAGAAAGATCCTCATGAGGTAAGTCATGGCACTAATTCAAATTCACCAACAACAAGACAAAGATCTTAACGCTATTGCAGAAGTATGCCCCTTCGATGCCATCATCGTAGAATCAGATAAGCTCGCTATCACAGAAGCTTGCAAGATGTGCAAGGTCTGTATCAAACAGTATCCTGAGATCTTTTATTTAGAAGAAGATACTCCCAAAACAGTATCAACAGCTGATTGGGAAGGAATCGCAGTCCTTGCAGAACACCATGAGGGAGAACTGCATCCTGTGACACTAGAATTGGTCGGTAAAGCTCGTGAACTTGGCACACCCCTTGATTATAAGATATCAGTACTGCTCATAGGATATGAGGTAGCATCATTAGCAGAAGAGCTCCTCTCCTATGGTGTTGACAGAGTCGTTCTGTATGATCATAAGGGCTTAAAAGATATGCTCATCGAACCCTATACGAATATCATAGAGGAGTTCATAGGTGACTATCATCCCTCGACGGTGTTAGTTGGTGGGACTTCGATCGGACGATCATTAGCACCAAGAGCAGCTGCAAGAGTCCATGCAGGACTCACTGCTGACTGTACGGTACTCACCATGCAGCCTAATGGGGATTTGGACCAGATCAGACCTGCCTTCGGTGGGAATATCATGGCCCATATCAGGACACCGAATCATAGGCCCCAGTTCGCTACTGTCAGGTGTAAGATCTTCGATACCCCGGAGAAGACAGAAACGATCACCGGTACGATCATCCGGAAGACTCCTACAGAAAAACAGCTGAAGACTCGGATCAGTATCAAATCGATTCACATAAAGAAGAAGCTGACCTCCATCGAAGATGCGGAGATCCTCATCGTAGCAGGAAGAGCCATACGTACCCCTGCCGATATGGCATTGCTCGAGGATCTCGCTGACGCCCTAGGTGGTATGGTCGCAGGAACGCGACCCTTGATAGAATCAGGTTTACTTGATCCTCGTAGACAGATAGGTCTGAGTGGAAGAACAGTCAAACCAAAGGTTCTCATCACCTGTGGTGTATCAGGATCAGTACAGTTCGTTGCAGGGATGAAGGGATCAGAGTTGATCTATGCTATCAATACAGACATTGAAGCTCCAATCTTCCAGGTAGCTCATTATCGTCTTGTCGGAGATCTCTTTGAGATCATCCCACAGTGCATCGCACAATTGAAGAGAGAGGTATAACCATGGATTATCATAAGCTTACCGACATTGATATCACTGTTCTAAAGAACATCTGTGGTCCTCAGAGAGTCCACACGAATGAAGATATCCATGACGACTTCTGCCATGATGAGCTCTCAGGAACCTATCATACCCCTGATGCAGTCGTCGATATCCTAACAGCTGACGAGGTCTCTGAAGTCATGAAGTATGCCTATGAGTTTGAGATCCCAGTCACCCCGAGAGGACAAGGCACCGGTCTAGTCGGTGGCGCCGTACCAATCTGTGGGGGGATCGTCCTCAACATGTGCAAGATGGATGCTATCCTAGAATTAGATGAAGAGAATCTCACACTCACCGTAGAACCGG
>CAZLZY010000433.1:0-2068 GCA_964564075.1 uncultured Spirochaetales bacterium | reverse complement strand
ACATGGTAGTCAGACTCTTCCAAGTCCATGGAATATCCGAGCCTTGAGATATGAGAAAGCTCTATTGCCATAGCATCATAGGATGTTATGGTATGCTTTGTCATGGGTTCATACCTACAGTCTGCAAGCAGCTCCTTTCTCTCGTGGATAGGAAGATGAGCTAAGAAGGATTTCCCCGGAGCAGTACAATAGAGAGGGAACTGATACCCTATCTCAACAACGACTTTGACGGGAAACAGTCCTGGAGTCTGTTCGAGGACAACCCCCATCGCGTCATGGAGTACACCAATGACAACCGTCTCCTTCGTCTCCTTTCGGAGAGCTCTCATATGAGGGAGGACCCGTTCAAGAAGAGAACTCTCTTCATAGATCTTCGCCCCTACATGATAGAGTTTACTAGTGAGAAGATAACTCTTCTGTCGTTGAACGACATATTCTTTATCAACAAGTGTCTTCAATATCCTGAACACACTATTAGTAGGAATATCCATCTCCTCAGCAAGCTGTGATATACTCCAGCCTTCAGGATTGTCAGATAGGAGCTCTATCAAGTTAAGAGCTCTATATAAGTTAGGTATGATATATTTCTTGTCATCCATTATGAGTACACTTCTTCCCTTTTACTTCAACAAAAAAATATGGTTCACATATCTAATCTCTAGATATATGAAACCATACTTATCTGCTAATTACAACTGCTATCTAGTTTGATCTAGAATCCGCTGATGTCTTGAGCGAGTCCGTAGAGACACAATTCTGATGCGACTCCACCCTTTGTCAATGAACAGATCCCGTAGACCATGTCAGCGAAGTGTTCTGGTCTTACTGCGTAATCTTCGTCCCATTCGAACTTATCTACACCATTGTCACCTGACTGAAAACCTGTGTTAGATCCACCAGGAACGATGAGAGTAACTGCAATACCATGAGGTCTAAGTTCTGAATACAGACATTTTGAGAATGCATTCACAGCTGCTTTTGCTGCTGAGTATATATTCCAACCTGGCCATGATCTTCTGTCACATACGCTTGATACATTGATTATCTTTCCATAACCCTGTTTTTTCATCATAGGGGTGAAAGTTCTACAACTATACATAGCGCTATAGGTATTGAGAGCAAAGGTCTTTTCGATAGTCGCATCATCCTGTTCTTCGACGTTTGCTAATCGAACAGCTCCACCGGCATAGTTGATGAGGAAATCAAGTTTTCCCCATTCAGCTTCGATGATCTCTAAAGCTTTTTCGAATGTAGATGATTTTGTCACATCTCCGAGCATGCTGATAACTTTAACGCCACCCTTCTCACACTCTTTTACGGTTGCAGCAAGTCCGACTGCATTGATGTCCATGAGGAGAAGATCACATTCTCCTTCGTTAGCGAAAACTTCAGCAGTCGCTTTAGCGAAGCCTGAAGCTGCTCCTGAGATAAGGGCAACTTTACCCTTCATTGATTCAGCCATTTAATTCTCCTTCAGAATAATTAATTCTTATTTATTTGCAATGTGTAAGTATTATAAAATATAACATTACAATTGTAAAGATGTAATATATAAATTGTTTTCATATATAAAAACTATATGGGATATTTGGCTGTTAGATGCATGTTTTTATAAATCCTTAAGATTCGACAAAAATCAGTGGTTAATAGGTTTCTAGAGATATCCAATGGTTATTTTTCGCTAAAAAGCTTAGTTCATCCATTTCTTATCACCTAAGAGCTCGGGGTACGACTCTAGATAAAACAGTATTAATATGATAATATTCTTGCATTCGAACACCTGTTCATAACCATAGGAAATTCATGAAACTAAAGAACAAGTTATATCTAGTATCTATCGCCGTCATTCTCATACCTACTCTTGTCTCATTATCATTTGTGGTCATCCTCTATAGCTCAACGAACAATCAGACAAAGAGGATCGGACTCGAAAACAGCTTCGAATTAGTTCAGAATGAACTCCGAGCCTTTGAGAATGAGAGCTTGGTGAGTGCTAAGACCTTAGCTATTGAGAAATATATTAATGATAAGATCTTTATCTAGTCTATATATTGGGATTTGTTGGGAA
>CAZLZY010000432.1:0-2073 GCA_964564075.1 uncultured Spirochaetales bacterium | reverse complement strand
ATCGGAGATAAGGAGATAGATTTCATCGCTCAAGATCATAGCGGTATCAGATATTTTCAGGTAGCAGCCACTATTCATGATGAAGATGTTCTGCAAAGAGAGCTTGCACCATTATTGGCGGTTAACGATCATCATCCTAAATATATTCTGACACTAGATGAAACCCCACCCGTAAATATTGATGGCATAAGATGTATGAATGCTCTTGATTACCTACTTGGGAATGAGAACTAAAAGTTAGACTGGTTTATGATGCTACCCCTAAAACTCTTCGATATTCAAAAGGGCTTCGTGACTTTCTTTTTCTTAGACAAATAAAATATGGGTACTATTTCAGGGGCAATTGCCTCCTAAGTTATTAAGAGTTACTTCCCCTTTTACTTGCCCCTTGTCTTTTTCAGACTTTTTGGGCAAAATAAAAGGGCAACCAATTTGTTACCCTGAAACTATTTACAATTTAGGCGGTACAAGATTTGAACTTGTGACCTCTACCTTGTCGAGGTAGCACTCTCCCACTGAGTTAACCGCCCGTAAGCATTACTGCAAAAAGAAGTATACTGAAAATTCTCTGTTTGTCCATAGCCTAGAACTGAATATCATAGGTATAGTAGTGAGAGAACAGGTCATTGGGGGCTCTATCTATCAGATGAGAGCCGTCATCAAGAAGCCTATCAGTCTCAATGGCGATGTTTATGGTCTTAGGATTCCCTAATGCATCTTTCTTGATCACTATTTCCACATCGCTTGTCGAATAAGCCATCTGGCTTATTCCATCTCCATTCTCTGATTCCATACTCCAGTTCCATAAACGATACCCATTCATGAGTTGATGAGCATAGAGACTCCCATTCTGGATCATATGATCAGCTCCTATCTCCCACGGGAAGACCGGGACATAGGGACCTGCATAGCCGGTACTTTTATCAATATCAGAATCGATGAGTATCGATAAAAGATCTATATTCTGTCCGAAACTAGGAGCCCCAACAGTCTTTATGAGAAAATAGAGGTTCTCCGCGTCTTCAGTCACTTTGATCTCAGTGAGGTCTATCTCTTCGGGTAGAGAATCAGGATCTACTGTCTCTCCAGGAGAGAAATCGAGAGGTATGACCTGTTCCCAATCCTCTATATTCCCATCTAGTAGGATTGTGTGGCTCTTATTACGTTTTCTTGGTGTAGCTGCTATCACTATGGAATTGGTCTCAGTATTCCTGATATCAGCATTATCAGAAGCACGTACCATACAATAGTAGGTGGTATCATTCTCTAATCCTGTAATAGTATATTCATAGGGATATCCCCCTCACCTACCTTTTGAGAATAGAAGCCATGAGGAGACTCTATCCCATTAGGGAAGTCTACCCTTCTACCGGTTCCCCGGTAATAGTTCTTTCCTGCAGTCGTTGTATCAACTTTCTCTATGCTTATTGCTGTTGCAGGATCTACCAGTGATTCTGTACTGTAGTAGATCGTATAGGTTACCGGCCGTGATTTATCACGGGCAGTATCCCAACGTACTGTTATCCTCCCATCACCAGGTTCTGCCTCCTGTATCCCTACTCGTGGTACCGGGCTTGCAAGGGCGGCCACTCCGGGGGAGGTTGCTGTAGAGTCCCATACCGGAGCAACCGTATCGGCCGCTGACATGAAAGGTTCTGCATCTAGATTCAAAAGTGGGACCTTCGATCCTCCGATTAGAGGCTTATTATAGGCAAGCCAACCCTGACGAGTAATCATCTCCTGAAAGCCTAAGGCTTTAGTCCTTGAAAGATACTGATAGAAATCAGTACATTGCGTATCAGGGGCAAGCTCTATGATATAGGGATACTTACTAGAGTCTTCGGAGAAGACGACTAAGTCTACTGCCTCATCAAACTCGTTCTTCTCCCCTAGTTCCTCTTTTGGGATCTCGAACTCAAAAGCGAATCTTTCACCAAAAGGAACCCCAATAGCATAGGGGATAGGACATACAGGCTCCCACTCCCAGACATCATTACGCTCTTCATTGGTATATCTATAGAGCACGAAGTGGTCTTCATTATAATCAGTGATCATATAATCAGAGCCAATAAG
>CAZLZY010000431.1:0-2073 GCA_964564075.1 uncultured Spirochaetales bacterium | reverse complement strand
GTCTCGGGGGCCGTATGGATCTCTTTTTCTTTGAGCCATACGAGCAGCTGTTTCACGACCCCTCTTTGCATCAGAGGTTCTCCCCCTGATATCGTAATACCCCCTCCTGATTCCTTATAGAACGCTTCATCTCTAAGAAGCATCTCTTGTATCTCTTGTAGTCCGGTAACTCTTCCTACAAGCTCTCTTGCCTGATAACTACAGATCTCTACGCAGGCCCCACAACGATCACACAATCGCTGATCTGTCACATAACCATATTCAGGCTCATAATGGATCGCCCCTGTGGGGCAATGACTTAAGCATCTCCCGCAGTTAACACACAGATTGCTATGATATAATATCTGTTCCGTAGCACTTTGTGATTCCGGGTTATGACACCACCGGCATGTTAGGTTACAACCTTTCAGAAATAGGACTGTTCGAATCCCAGGGCCATCTTTTGTCCCGTAGTACTCCACGTCAAAGACGTTTGCTTTTGCTTCCATGACTTATCTACCCAACAATCCTTATAGTTCATATTCCATACGCTCGATCAGATCATTCTGGACATCTGGATGAAGTGGAGTGAACAGAGCGCTATACCCTGACACTCGTACCATAAGGTCGGCAAATTCATCTGGATCTTCCTGTGCATTCTTCAATGTCTCACTATCGATCACATTGAACTGAATAGGTTGTCCGCCTTTATTGAAGAGGACTCTCTTCAAGGATCTTGCTCTACTTAACCCCGCCTCTGTCTCAAGGGTATCTGGAGTCAATCTCACATTGAAGATGGCACCTTTCTGGAAATAGATCGACGGGAGCTTATTCATTGAATGGATCGCTGCTGTAGGTCCGTGAACCTCTGCTCCATTTGATGGAGACATACCGTTATTCACTGGAGCCTCATCCCTCTTACCATTCGGTAGTGCCCCAATCATCGAACCAAATGCTATATTCCCGGTCACGGGAGAGGAACTCATGGCATAGCAGCCAGGGATCGGGCCTTTCCCAAATCTCGGTGATCTAAAATCTTCTTGATAGGTCCGTCCGATATAACCGGTGACCTTCGTAGCCCAACTATCAACCCTATCATCATCATTCCCGAACTTAGGGGCATGTTTTACTAAAGAGAGTATTTCCGCTCCAGTTGGACTGGTAGTAGTTGAACTAAAGTCTGTTCTTATAGCTTCGAGTAACTGTTCACCGGTAATCTTCCTGTCTTGGAACAGTACCTGTTCTATGGCAGCAAGAGAATCTGCTGCAGATGTGATAGCAGGGATAGAGATAGATGAGAGCCATAATGGGTTCAGATACTTCTATGACTGGGATCTTGTCAAAGAGTATGGCTTTGAGAATAGGATCCATAAAGATGCGATCATACTCCATAGGAGTCCAACCTTCCATGAGCTCTATACCGAAGAGATCTATGGAGTAATCAGTTTTCTCATTATCCTCATCATATTGCTCACACTCCTGATCATAGCCAACGGAAAGCTTACCTGGGCAAAGACCCATATAAGCCATGAGAATGTAAGATTAGAACAGATGGTAGTAGAAAGGACTAAAGAGCTTCATGAGCTCTATGAAGAGGCTGCTAGACAGTCAAGGACTGATACCCTCACTGGTCTTTATAATAGACGCGCCTTCTTCGATGAGGGAAAACGGATACACTCCCTTGCAAAACGTAATGATCACCCCTATACCATCTTGATGATCGATATAGACCAGTTCAAATCTATCAATGATAGATTTGGCCATAGTACGGGAGACACGATGTTACGGCTCACAGCGAAGGCCCTCACCAAAGGGCTTCGTCTGAGTGATATCCCATCACGTATCGGAGGAGAGGAGTTCTGTATCCTCTTACAGGAGACGACCTGTGCTGATGCGATACCAGCAGCTCAGAGAATCCGTAAAGCAGTTGAATCTATAGAACTCCTTACCGGGGGAGTTACAGTCCATACGAGTATTAGCATAGGAGTAGCTTGTCTACGAGAAAATGATAGTAGTATTGAAGCAGTCATCTCTCGAGCTGACAGGGCTATGTACCAGGCAAAAGAGGCAGGTAGGAACAGGGTCTTTTGTGAG
>CAZLZY010000430.1:0-2076 GCA_964564075.1 uncultured Spirochaetales bacterium | reverse complement strand
TATCGTCTTCTTATCTGCGATGATAGGTGGATTATTAGGGTTCCTATGGTATAATGCCAGACCAGCTCAGGTATTCATGGGAGACACCGGATCGATGGCGATCGGAGGTGTCTTCGCGATGATAGCAATCATTACTCAGAATGAGATCCTCATGCTCTTCATCGGTGCAGTCTTCTTCATGGAGGCGTTATCGGTAATCATACAAGTGTCATCCTATAAGATGAGAAAGAAGAGAGTATTCCTTATGGCTCCGATACACCACCATTTCGAGAAGATGGGGTGGAAGGAGATCAAAGTAGTTCATCGCTTCTGGATATTCAGTATGATATGTGTACTCATCGGCCTTTTGGTCGCATTACGAATATAGGAAGATAAGAATGGATCGAATGCTGCAGAATCAGGAGAATAACAGAAAAGAAGCGATAATGGGTATACTACTCATATTGCTTCTTCTTGGTGTCGGATTAACGACGCTCTATTCTGCATCTTATGATAAAGCGTTGCGTTTAGGTCTTGATTCGAACTATTTCTTCAAACGACAGGTAATCTTTGCGATTCTTGGGATCGCAGCTGCGATCTTCATCTACTTTGTTCCTTATAGTTTCATCAGAGCTATGGTACCGGTTCTGCTTTTAGCAAGTTTTGCCCTGATGCTCCTGACTTCCTTTACTCCATTAGGTGAAACGAGACTTGGTGCTACGCGGTGGATACGTTTAGGGTCATTGAGTTTTCAGCCTTCGGAACTAGTGAAGGTATCGGTCATCCTCTATCTTTCGAACTATCTGAGTCAGAGGACCAATAGTATAAGGGAATTCAAGGTCGCAACGATCGCGATTGGTGTGATATTCTTATCTGCATTATTGATCATTTTACAGCGAGATTATTCTACTACGATGGTATTCTTGTTTTTGAGTTTTTCTATCCTACTCATTGGAGGAGTGAAGATATCTCATCTCCTCTATTATCTGTTACTTGCAGGTATCCCAGGGATCTTGTTTCTCATCACGGAGGAATATCGCTTGAAAAGAGTCATCGGATTCATCTTCAAGGATATCGACCCTTCCGGGATCAATTACCAGGTAAATCTTTCTATGGATGCAATAGCCTCAGGAGGCTTCTTTGGCAAGGGCTTTGGTCAGGGTATCTATAAACTTGGGAAACTTCCTGAAGTACAATCGGATTTCATCTTCTCATCCTTTGCTGAGGAGTTCGGATTGCTCGGTGTGATCTGTATCATCCTGCTATTCTTCATATTGGCATATCTTGGGTATAAAGGGGCTGCTAGACATCGTGATAGTGATCAGTTCCTCTATCTGACAGGATTTGGGATCACTCATATCCTCATTTGGCAGGTATTGTTGAATCTTGGTGTGGTAAGTGGCATCATTCCCCCAACAGGGATACCTCTACCGTTCTTTTCAGTAGGAGGGACCAATCTTCTGATGAACCTAGGTATGTGTGGCCTGCTTATCAAGATCATAGCCCAGAAAGAGCGTATGATCGTGAAGAGTGAAGAAGATACCCCCAGAAAGAGGGTGATTGATTTTGAATAGGAGGAGAGCGATTGGTTAGTAGAGTCCGAATCATAGTAAGTATACTCATTGGTTTGATCGGTCTAGCTGCGCTTTGTACTATTCTTTTCTTCACATTGATCTACCCGAAGCAGACCATAGATTATATAGAGATACATGGTCTCGGTGATAAGATAGTGTTCTCAGGTGAGACGAACCGGTATATCGAGTCCCTCAAGGGGCTTCGTTATACTGATATCGATCCAAAGAACATCGAGTCCTACCTTATTGGGCAGGGTCCAGTAGCTGCAGTCACCGTGATCAGAAAATATCCTGGGAATCTCTACATAGAGATCACACCAAAGGAACCAATAGCAGTATTTACCATCAGAACGGTTGATTCACCAGTGACTAGAGAGCTCGTGATCAATGCTGATAGGAGTTATCATCTTGGGTATGGAGAGCTAATCGATCTTCTCGAAGATTCAGTCCCGATGATCGAGATCATCATCTCTGAGGCAATGAAAGAGTTAGAAACACAGTTGATTCAGGATGCTTTTAGATA
>CAZLZY010000429.1:0-2101 GCA_964564075.1 uncultured Spirochaetales bacterium | reverse complement strand
GAAATCCTGCCCCCTAAGGCACATCTTCTTCGATGGACATGATGAATCCTTTTGCAGTCTTTCATCATTCCTGATTCTATATCGATACATACTTGATTTAAGAGAAGTGCTACAGCAATAGAGCCAGATTAGGAAACGTAATCATCCCTACGCTCATGTCGCAGGATAAAAGCCTGATACGCCAATATCGAGCCTTCGATCTCAGCCTGTTTCACATCCCCTCTCCCAGTCCAGTCCAAGCCTTCATACTTAAAAAGACTTTCAAGTTCCTTTTTCAACTTCTCACATGAGAACCCTTTTATTTCTGAACGTATTTGCAGTGATTTCAGTATTATTTCATATGTATCATCAAATATCTGTTGATGTAGATCAATCATGAGAATAATATATATAAAATATTCATAATAGAAAAGTATTATTTACTTGGTAATAGATATTTTTTTACTAACTAATGGCTCCTCGTACACACTGTTTCTTCTCATACGTTTTAGCTCATTCATCTCCGTGCTTACCCCTTCCTACTAGAAGAACTCTAAGCCCTAAGTCACCCCCTTAAGATGGACACCTCACAAGTTCTTTTGTATATTGATCATATGACTTAAGAGGAACACTATTTGGGATACTTCGATACACAAGAACACATAGATCAATATATAGAGATGGCAGATGGGTATGATGGGAAGCTGCTCGTTGAGGAACTTAAGCGATACTTAGCACCAGGGAGCAGTGTCCTTGAACTTGGTATGGGTCCCGGAAAAGATCTCATACTCTTAGCTGAGGACTATCGCGCCACAGGCTCTGATAACTCATCACTCTTTATTGAAAGGTTCATCTCTAGTCATCCTGATGCTGATGTGATAGCACTTGATGCAGTCTCCTTAGATACGGAACGGACCTTTGACTGCATCTACTCTAATAAGGTACTCCACCATCTGAGTCATAAGGATATTGAGAGTTCCTTTAGAAGACAGGGAGAGCTCCTTGATCCAAAGGGACTCGTGATCCACTCCTTCTGGTATGGGACAGAGATAGAGAACTATGAGGATCTTATGTTCTATCAAGTGACTGAAGATATCTTGGGACCTATGCTAGAGGAGTCCTTCGAGGTTATTAAGATGCAAAGATATACTGAGTTAGAAGAGAATGATTCTCTTCTTGTCATACTCCGATTGAGATGAAGAAGAGACTACTCTTCTCATTGATCATCCTCATATAATTCATGGATCTCATCCCATGCTTCAGCCTCATCAGCTCGGAGCCTTGCAAGTAGCTGATAGTTTCGTACTACCATCTTGAGCTGATGCTCGATGATCGTCTCAGGAGGCCCCTCGATCTTGATCCCCATACTCATGACCCTCTCATCAGAAAACGAAATGAGACTTTCGACATAGGAGAGGACCATATCTTTTGTCATACGTAGGAACTCTGGGATCTCGATGAGGAATACCGGTTCAAAGGTATATCGTTCAAGATCTGCAGCGACTCGCTCGATCTGATACATCTCACTCTCATCCACTATACTCTGCAGCGTTGCTCTATATCGAGCTAAAAGGTCGTCTCTATACATCTTCACGTATCTCCTTCAGTCATGATGAAGAGAGTAGTATGGGATTCCCATCAGGGTCGATGATCGTAGAACCATTCTTCATGATCAACCAGTTCTGTGTGATATCGCCTCCGAAGACTTGAAACCCGAGTGTTTCATAAAACTCCTTAGACACCTGCAGGTCTTTCACATGCAGACTGATTGAGAATGCTCCTAGTTCCATATTGATCCCTCAATGATCTTTCTCCCTTTAGTATATCGCAGAAAGAGGTGATCTTGGGAAGAATCTTGAGGTTGGACATGCCGGTGGTGGTGTGAACTAGGTATCATCGATTGGCTCTATAGAGGAACAACTTCTAGTTGAGGTCTCAACTGGAAGCTGTTTCTTAGGTGGTCACGGGTGATAAGGCCCTAGATATCTCTCTTAAGACATCTTCTTCGTATATGCTGTTCTGTCTCGAAGGCCTTCCACTGGGTCTGTACATTCAAGTTATCTTCAAGTTCAGGTCCGGTCTCAGCATATTGTATCCCGTTCTCCATAGCCTTCTTGATCCC
>CAZLZY010000428.1:0-2108 GCA_964564075.1 uncultured Spirochaetales bacterium | reverse complement strand
GGTTTCTTATGAGTTCTTCAGGCCATGGCATGCTACCATCAACTCGGAATCTCTCTGCATGTTCATAGGTGATCGAGGCCTCTTTGTATCCTGAATAGAGAGTAGACATCGATGCTTTCTGTTTCTCATAATCCACGGCGTGAAGCCCTAGAGCTCTTGCCTTTACCCTGGCATTGATATCTTTTGAGACAAAGAAGACCTGTCTTCCAGTCTTCTCCGCTTTATACTTTTCCTGTAGGGTCAGTGCACTGAGAATGATCTTATTATCATTACGATCCAGGGAGAGTTCATTCGCATATTTTCTGTCGAAATCCATCTCGACTCTAAGAAGTGACCCATATTCGATCTTCACCCCTTCAGGTAGCGACCCCTTCTTTGCCCGTTCTTCGATGAACCGTATAGCATGACGGGCATTTCTGCCGCGTTCATCAGAGAAGGTCTTGAGTTTATCGAGTTCTTCAAGTACCCATAGCGGAATGACTATCTCACTGTTCTTGAATGAGAGAATAGCATCTGATCTATGAATGAACACATTAGTATCAATGACAAAAGTCTTATCGTACTGGTTATTCTTGTCCATGGATGCCTCCTATATCTAATATAACAAATATAGTGGCCTTACAGGAAAAAAAATAAACTTTCAATACTATTCTTGAAGCTAAAAAAGGGTCACTACCCGAAAGTAGTGACCCTTATATCATTCTGAAATTACTATACTATTTTTTGTAAAGTGGTCTAGGCTGATATGTTGTATGGAGTAAGTGGTGAGACTTCTCGCTAAGAGGTTCCCCTAGGAAGTCCTTGTAGATCTTCTGGATTGCAGGGTTCTGATGTGAACATCTTACTTCTGATGCCTTATCATCTGCATAGAGACATGCGATTAGTCTCTCTCTGATCTCATCAGTAGTAGAATATGGCTGTCCACCACCTGCGATACAACCACCACGACATGCCATTACCTCAATAAAGTGGTAAGGAGGTTCCTCTCCTGCATCTCGTGCTGCTCTAACCTCATCAAGAAGTTCTTTGACATTACCCATACCGTGAGCCACTGCGACTTTGATCGGGGTTCCCTTGAAGTCTACGACTCCACGTCTTACCCCGTCCATTCCACGAACGGCTTCGATATCATAGTTCTCCATCTCTTCACCGGTAACTAAAGCATATGCTGTTCTCACAGCTGCTTCCATTACACCACCGGTATTTCCGAAGATAGTTCCTGCCCCAGCATATTCGCCGATAGGACTGTCAGCATCTTCCTCTGGAAGTACCTTGAAATCAATACCAGAGGCCTTGATCAATCGGATAAGCTCTCTTGTAGTTAATACAAGGTCGACATCCTGCTGACCAGAAGCATACATATTGTCATCACGTGTGATCTCGTACTTCTTAGCAGTACAAGGCATGATAGCTACAGAGTAAATATCCTTAGGATCTACTTTTGCTTTCTCAGCATAATAGGTCTTAGTCATAGCACCCTGCATCATCATTGGAGATTTTGCTGTAGAGAAGTTAGGAATCATATCATAGTAATATTTTTCCATATAATCTGTCCAAGCTGGACAACAACTGGTGATCTGTGGCAGAGGCCCTGATCCCTGTGTTAGTCTCTGAACAAGCTCGGAACCCTCTTCCATGATGGTAAGGTCTGCAGCGAAGTTCGTATCGAATACCGCATCAGCTCCTAGTCGTCTTAGAGCAGCATAGGTCTTCTTGGTACAGACACAACCAGGTACTGTATCGAATCCTTCACCGATAGCTACTCGAACTGCAGGAGCGATCTGTACTACGACATGCTTGCTCTTGTCGTTCACAGCATTCAGGAAATTTCTTGTCTGGTCTTTCTCGAAGATAGCTCCGACTGGACAGTGGGCTGAACACTGACCACATTTGATACATGGACTGTCATCAAGTGTTAGGTTCGCAGCAGGTGCGATAACCGTACCATCTCCACGACCAACGAACTCTAGTGCCCATACACCCTGTACCTGCTGACATACGATTGCACATCGACCACAGTTGATACATTTTTCAGGATTGAGAACGATCGAAGGAGTAGACTCATCTTTGGGAAGGTCTTTTAACCTGATCTCATACGGCTGTTCTCG
>CAZLZY010000427.1:0-2111 GCA_964564075.1 uncultured Spirochaetales bacterium | reverse complement strand
GCTACTTCTTTCTTAGCGTTTTTCTTCACTTTTTTCTTGTCATCTTTTTTATCAGTAGTCTTTTCTACCAACTCTAAGATAACCATCTCAGCTGCGTCACCTTTTCTTAAACCTAACTTCAATATTCTTGTGTATCCGCCAGGTCTACTAGCAAACATCGGAGCGATCACTGTGAAAAGCTTGTTAAGAATCTCTTTATCATTCATATCTTTAGCAATCATTCTTCTGTCATGAACAGAATCAGTCTTTGCTCGAGTGATCATCTTCTCAGCCATTCTCTTACACTCTAATGCTTTTGCTTTTGTAGTCTCGATTCTTTCGTATCTAAACAGCGAAATGACCATATTACGTAACATAGCCTTTCTGTGGCTTGATCTTCTATCTAGTCTGTTAAAGCCTACTCTATGCCTCATTATCTTCTTCCTTATTCCCTGGGATTCTGATGGAAGTTTTAAGAACGCTATAGTCGGTCATTCCTAGACTAAGATTCCATTCCTTCAACTTCTCTTTGATTTCAGTAAGTGATTTCTTACCAAAATTTCGGGTTTTCGCTATCTCTTCCTCTGTCTTACGAGTAAGATCGCCGATGGATCTGATATCTGCATTTTTCAAGCAGTTACTTGATCGTACGGAAAGCTCTAACTCTTCAACTGGAGTGTTGAGAATCTGCTGTACACGTTCTTCCTCTTTATCAACCTCTTCATTGCTGTTGATAACTGATTCATCAAAGTTGATGAAGATAGTGAAGTGATCCTTCGCAATCTTCGCAGCTTCTGCAAGTGCATTCTGTGGAAGAATAGTACCATTTGTATAGATCTCAAGTATCAGCTTATCATAATCATTTCGTTGACCTACACGACAGTTTTCAATTGAGAACTTAACCCTTTTGACAGGAGAAAAAACAGAATCAACTGGAATTGTTCCAATTTCCTCAATGTACTTCTCATTTAATTCTGATGGTACATATCCTCGATTTAAATCGATCTGAACTTCCATGTCAATATTTGCATCTTCCATCATAGTAAAGATGACTGCATCCTTATTCATGATCTCAATGGTGTCTACTTCAAATTCAGCACCAGTGACAGTACCAGGTCCTTTGCATTCGATCAGGATAACCTTCTCTTCAACATCTTCGGGCATGGTGATCATCAATTTTTTCAGGTTTGCAATGATCTCTGGGGTATCTTCTACTACACCAGGTAGTGATTCAAACTCACTAGAGATCATATGCGGATTACCTTCACTATCATAGCATGTGAATTTTACAGCAGTAACGGCATAACCCTGGATAGAAGATAATAGGACTCGACGAAGAGTATTACCGATTGTTGTACCAAAGCCTCGTTCAAACGGATAAGCTACGAACTTACCATAGTTTTCTTCGATGGTACTTTGTTCAAAGGTAATACCTTTAGGCTTCTTAAAACCCTTCATTAAACTCTTACGTGCCATGATTACTCCTATCTTGAATAGAGCTCGACAATCAACTGTTCATTTATAACAGCTGTTTCCGTAACTTCGCTTCGTCTTGGGAATGCCAAAACTTTCCCTTTCATTCCGTCTGGATCTAGATTTAACCAAGCTGGTACACCAGATTTAGTATACTCTTTCAAGCTTTCTTTGATCACGATCATCTTCTGTGAAGCTTCAACGACTTTGATCTCGTCGCCAATCTTCACTCTATATGATGGGATGGTCACTCGTTTCCCGTTAACCAGGATATGACCATGTGATACAAGCTGTCGAGCCTGTGATCTAGATGTTCCGTAATGAAGTCGGAATACCATATTGTCTAATCTTCTTTCAAGAAGAACAATCAGGTTCTCACCCGTCTTTCCTGCCTGTCTATCAGCTTCGTTAAATGTTAACTTAAACTGTTTCTCAAGCATTCCATATGTTCTTTTGAGTTTTTGTTTTTCTCTAAGCTGAACACCATAATCAGTCATCTTCTTTGATCGTGCTCTAGGCTCTTTCCCTGGTTTCCCAGCTTTTTTATTTATGGGACATTTCGCTGTATGACATCGTTCTCCCTTTAGGAATAACTTTGTCTGTTCAGTTCTACACTGTCTACATTTTGGTCCAATTTCTCTTGCCATCTCTAACCCGCT
>CAZLZY010000426.1:0-2113 GCA_964564075.1 uncultured Spirochaetales bacterium | reverse complement strand
CATAATAGAGTTCTCCTACCGCTTCTGCCCACCAATGATAATCATCTGGTGGGCAGAAGCGGTAGGAGAACTCTATTATGAGTCAGATTCATCTCCATCAGTAGGATTAACCGTACAAAGTGAAGGACACTACCTCATAGATCCTAATATGGAAGTCTATGCTGGATTAAGAATCAATTCCGTTGGTGGTATGGATATCTATGCCGGTGGAGAATACAGACTCTGGTAAATCACAAAGCCCTCAACGTTCGTTGAGGGCTTCATAGTCTTCTCTTCTTTATCTTATATGAAAGAACTTCTTTCTATCTGACTCTCAAATGAGTCTAGATGTCTTTCTGAGCCTCTTAATAAGTTCGAGTAGGTTCTCATGATATCATCGGGAAGATCGTCTACCATCAGATTTTGCAGATCTGAAATATCAAGCTCTTCGATCATGATACCTACCTCTAATGCATCTAGTGCAGATAAGGAACCCTTTTCGATGAGATCTTCATAGAGCTCTGCTAAATGGGGGTCTGTGAAGAGTCCTATCTCATTAGCTGTTATAGGATCCTTGATCCCGTAACGGTCGATGATCCTGCCTACTGAACTCATATGCTGCTGTTCACTTGATGCGATATTATTAAAGGTCTCGATTCCCCATGTGTCATATAATTCAAGATAGACATCTCTTGCGAGTTTCTCCTCTTCTCTCATCAGAATGATCCCATCCTCCTGTGCAGGAGTCAGTAGATCTGCCGCGAACAATATTCCTTGTAGCATTAAGACTGCCATTACTATAGTGATGATTACTCGTTTTCTCATTTGGTTATCCTCCATGATCTTTTTTATCATAAATAGAATATAAAGGGTACGTATTGAGAATAGGTGTCAGTCAGTATTGAGATTTCTTAATCTATTGCCATGTATAGACTCTCAGACTACAATGGGATCAAGAAGATGAAACTTAAAGAATTTGATGCCTATGAATTTGAGAAACTCTTGAAGATATATCAATCGACTGCTGAATGACCTGAAGAGTAAGGGCATGCCATGCTAGCATGGATAATAGGGGCTCAGAAGAGGCAAAGGTAGACGGTGTCAGATTGGAATACTATTCAGACAGAACGTAGCTAGAAGGCCTCTATAGAAGAAGTTGGTTCACACTTCCTGAGGTTCAGGAGATGGATGAGGGTACGAAGATAGCTCTCTGCTATAAAGACAATCAGGAGGATATAGATGACCAAGAGTAATAAAAAATGTTCCTGTAAGGCGTATCTATGGATATGAAGGACTCCATCATCTGTTTTGGTGATAGCCTTACTGAGGGGCTGCCTGGAAGTAGTTACCTTGATTTTATGGTTGATTCAAGACGATTCGTTAATCATGGACGTGGGGGTGATACTCTTCGTGGTGTATCCTCACGATTAAGAACATATCTACTAGAGAAAACCCCAGAGACACTGATCCTTCTTGTAGGGACCAATGATATCCTGCACGATATGCTTGCCGAACGATCGACTCTATGGAAAAGGGTCGCAACAAATTCTATCTATGCTAAGGGAGCCCCCTGTAGGACCCCGTTAGAGTATGAAGAACAGTATAGCGATATGCTCAATATGACAGGTGATTGCAAAAAGATCATCATCAGTATTCCCTGTATTGGAGAGGCTATCTCCTCTGAGATCAATCAGCAGGTAGATTCCTATAATATGGTACTAAAAGGCCTTTCTGAAGATTATGACGCCGTTTTTGTTGATTTCAATAGTTGGCAGAAAACCTTTCTTAAAGACCGTACCATCAATCCTGATTTCATACTGGGAAAGAATCCAGGTATGACTCTCACTGATACTTTTGTACCGAGGCTTGGAGAACTTGATATGAGACTGAGCAAACGAAGAGGTCTCCGTCTGAGCATAGATGGGGTTCATCTGAATCAGGTTGGTGCAAAAAAGCTTGCTCAGATGGTTATGGGATCTTTTTCTTGATCAGGATCGAATACGTTGAAACTTTTTGCCTCTTCAATCATATCCTCTGCTTTCTTAAAGCAGGGGGTGATAGCAGTTTCAGAAATGTCATATGGTGACAGGAGTTTTATATAGACTTTTTGGAGCAGGATACGGTGATCAAACTT
>CAZLZY010000425.1:0-2115 GCA_964564075.1 uncultured Spirochaetales bacterium | reverse complement strand
AGGGAGCTCTATGCAGTCAGTATGTGTATGGAGTTCACGTGTTTTCATGCGGATATTTTTTTAAGAGTCACCTTAGGTTTTTCATCATCTTCAACGACACTTCTGGTAATGACGACCTCTTTGTCGCCCTCCATAGAAGGAATCTCAAACATAAGATCTGTCATAAGATTCTCAACGATAGATCGTAAACCTCTCGCTCCAGTCTTCTGTTCTATTGCTTTCTCGGCAATAGCCTCGACAGCACCTTCTTCGAAGGTAAGAGCCACATCGTCAATTTTCATCGAAGCCTGATACTGTTTGATAACAGAGTTCTTAGGTTCAGTGATGATCCTCATCAAGTCTTCTCTCTCTAGGTTGGCAAGAGATACATGAATAGGCAGTCGTCCGATGAACTCAGGGATCAGACCGAATTTGATCAGATCTTCCGGATGAAGTTTAGCATAAAGAGCTTCAAGGTCTTTCTCTGATGTCAATCTGATCTCAGCACCGAAGCCTAGTGGATGTTTGGTCACACGGGACTCGATGACTTTATCAAGACCTACGAAAGCACCACCACAGATAAATAGGATGTTACTCGTATCGATCTTAAGCATCTCCTGGTTTGGATGTTTTCGTCCACCTTGTGGAGGTACTGATGCGACAGTACCTTCGATGATCTTCAACAATGCCTGCTGAACACCTTCTCCTGATACATCACGGGTGATAGAGACATTCTCTGTCTTTCTAGCGATCTTATCGATCTCATCTATAAAAATGATACCCTTCTCAGCAGAAGAAATATTATCACCTGCGTTCTGGATGAGTTTCAGTAGGATATTCTCAACATCTTCACCGACATAGCCAGCTTCAGTCAAAGTCGTTGCATCAGCGATCGCAAATGGGACTTTGAGTTTTCTCGCAAGCGTTCTGGCAAGTAGAGTCTTTCCAGTCCCAGTTGGTCCGATAAGCAGAACATTAGATTTCTCTAGTTCAACATCATCATCAACTCGATCCTGATGGACTACTCGTTTGTAATGGTTGTAAACAGCAACTGAAAGAGTCCTCTTCGCACGTTCCTGACCCACAACATAGTTGTCAAGATACTCTTTGATCTCTTTAGGTTTTGGTACTTCAGCGAGGAGGTCTTCATCAGTGATGGAATCTTCCTCTTTCATGATGGTGTTACATACCTGAACACATTCGTTACATATAAAGACTCCAGGACCAGCTATGAGTCTGTTTACCATCTCAGAGCTCTTTCCGCAAAAAGAGCAGGTCTTCTGTGTAGATTTGTTTTTTCCCATTACTACCTCATTGTAAAAACCAGACATGCTCTCGCATCTCTGGTTCATTGAAATATCTAACCTAGGTTCTGGATAATAGGCTATCGACTAGCCCATAATCTACAGCTTCAGAAGCTGATAGGAACAGATCCCTTTCCAGGTCTTTTGCGATCTCATCATTGGTCTTACCAGTATGATGAGCAAAATAATCGATTGACATCTGCTTAAGTCGAACGATCTCCTTAGCATGTATCCCAATATCTCTAGCCTGGCCTTGAGCACCACCCCAAGGCTGATGGATCATGACCCTTGAGGAGGGTAGTGCGAATCGTTTTCCGGCCTGACCACTTGCTAGGAGCAATGCTGCCATTGAAGCAGCCTGTCCAAGACAGATGGTCTGAACATCAGATCTGATATATTGCATGGTATCATACATAGCCAGACCTGCGGTCACACTCCCACCAGGCGAGTTGATATATAGGCTGATATCCCGTTCTGGATCCTGAGACTCAAGAAATAGAAGCTGAGCTACGACAAGGTCAGCAGTCGCATCATTGATCTCACCATCTAAAAAGATGATTCTCTCTTTCAACAGTCGTGAAAAGATATCATAGGATCTCTCTCCAATACCTGTCTGCTCAACAACCATGGGTACCAAGGTGTTCATCTTCTCCATACCAAATCGCATGAGGTTCCTCCGAAGTTAGTCTAATTTCTTCTGCATAAGATCAGTATAAGTTACTGCATCTCCAGCTGTAAATTCGTTCTTTTCCAGCAAGAGGTCAACAACTTTCTGACTTTTCTTTTCCTCTTTCATGAGGTAGATATAATATTCTTTTTGTTCTTTATTCTC
>CAZLZY010000424.1:0-2118 GCA_964564075.1 uncultured Spirochaetales bacterium | reverse complement strand
CCTACGATAAGCGCAAAAGTAGAACCATACATATGAGGTTCAGATTACTTTGGGTTTGAGCCTCAAGGTATCCGTCTTCCACTTCTCTAGCGATATCGAAGAAGGTATGGTAACCTTGAGTTCATGGTAGAACTTCTTCACCTGCTTATTCGGGACCTCTACCAATATTGTTCCATCCCGCTTCTTTAGACACATGAGCGATTGGGTTTTTCCTATGAGCTTACAGGTTGAGATTCCCGGCTTTGAGAGCATCTTTCTCAGCTGCAGAAAGATGATTGTCGATATAATATCAGAAAGCAGTTTTCCTCTGACCGTAAGATCCGACCATTTAGAGAGCGGGAGAAGATCAAGATATTCTTTGCTAGTCTTAAACACCGTCTCAACCTGAGTTCTCCCGAAGTAATCATCCAACTTTGCATGGGGTTCCTTGAGTTCGGTGGAAAGAAGAACAAAATAGCCAAAACGTACAGAATACCAGTTTTTATTCTTGTCAGTCATGTTCTGGTATTCATCTTCATGATTCAGACGGTACTTTCGAGCTCCTGCTAGGGCATTGTCCCTGTCTACATATACATATGCATGCATCTTAAAACCGAAAACCTCGGTCTCAAAGTGCTTACCGAAATAGGTATGCCCCTGACGAATGAACTCATACTTGGCATTGTTCATCAGTTTCTTGGACCGGTGATAGAGTGTTTTGTAGGGATAGCCGTTCCTAGCAGGCATTCTGATAGTTATGATTTTACCTTCTTCGTTACCAGTGTAGAAGGACTGGATCAGCTCCTTACTCGCATACCCAGCATCAAGTACAAAATTGCTTATACAGATATCAAGGCTTTCAGCAACATCCTCCATGGTCGTATGAAGTGTGCTTAGATCCAAAATATTACCAGGAATGATAGAATACCATACAGGCAGTCCTGTTTTCTTATCCAAAACGAGAACGAGTCTCGTCTGAATAGATGTTGAAGAGATGCCATGGCTGCACAGCGCATTGAAGGGATTATTTTGAATCATATTGGGTAAAGGGGTGGAGTCCACATAACATCCTGTACCGAACTCGGGATCCTTCTTTCTCATGTGAGAGACAAAGGTCTTAAAGAAAGAAATCCTGCTCTCATCTTTTCCCATCATCGAGAAATAGAAGGTGTCACTTCCAAGAGCCCCGGTAGGGATCTGCTCAAACAGATAAGATGCGAAAGATTTTCCAATGAAGTCATCACAGGAGATCTTTGACCCATCCTTGAGTACTGCATGAAGTAGGTGAGAAAGAACCCGTTCATAGTCTGAATCTTGTGAAAAAGAGGTTCTGAGAATCTTTAGCAGGCCTGTTTTTTCACAAACCTTAAGAAGAAGATACACATCACCAAATACTGTGTGAATCTCAGGCTCTGGGAATAGCTTAAGGTCTTTGATACGTGAATCTTCCCTTTCAACACGTTCAAAGGAATCTGATCCTGAATCGTAGGCTATAAGCCCTCTGGTTGGAGATAGGAATACACCGCTTTTCCTTGCAACATCGATAGATACAATCTTTCCCAGCTTCTCTCTTGTACGATGACGGGAGGCCCCCTTGATAGTTTTATCGTATTCTGTAGTCAAGATTGAAGCACTTCCCGATTTAACACTACCGTCTACATTTCTTACCAGTTTCTGAACTTTAATGAATGCCATGATCTGCTACCTTTGAAATAATATATATGGTGCTAAGTAGTACCATATATATAGTACACCATAGGTAATAAAAATGCAAGGGAATAGCCTGAAACCGTGTCTAAGTGATTAATTCAAAGGTTATTGGCGCCGTGTAAGGTTATGGTTCTACTTTTCTGTTTATCGTAGGTTTATTTAATGTAAAAGGGCTCGGATGAGCCCTTCTTATAGGTATTGACTACTATTGTATGGAAAATAGAGTGATATATAGAGCTATCTATTTTGCTGGATCATCAACTAGATTCTTGATCTGTTCATGTGAGAGTCCGGTAATATCAGAGATCTGATCGTAGGTATAATTCTTCAATACCATTTGTGTAACGATCTCTGTAATTCCTTCAGCTAGCCCTTCAGCTAGCCCTTCAGCTAGCCCTTCAGCTAGCCCTTCAGCTAGCCCTTCAGCTA
>CAZLZY010000423.1:0-2122 GCA_964564075.1 uncultured Spirochaetales bacterium | reverse complement strand
ACAGACTACTGAGAAAGAGGATCAGAAGTGCAGTTGGAGTCAACATCTCAATATAGAGTTTCTGCCCCTCTACCATCGCATGAGTCGTCTCTGGATCTATAAGTTCGAATATCCGTATAGCACAAAGTATTGATGCAGCAAAAAAGGGAAGTAACCAATAGAGTCCGGCTTTCCTGAAGATAGCAAAGAAACAGGTCAGTGCAGTCAAGAATAGAAAAAAGATACTTAAAAGATCGATATTGAATGTATTCATAATAACCTCTGATTGATTCAACTAAACCTTACCATTATACTTGATATCATAGCAAGTAAAAGGGGTAGATAATGTTGATTAATGAATTACCCATAGAGCAACTCACGGCCCGTCAGATAGAGAAGAAAGAGGACCTTCGAGGCGCCTATTTCAGAGATACGACAGCTATCATCCATTCTTATCCCTTCAGAAGACTCAAGCATAAGACTCAAGTCTTCTTCGCACCTAGCAATGATCATATCTGTACGAGGATAGAACATGTACAGCATGTCGCGACCATCGCCGCTACCATTTGTAAGGGGCTATCTCTTGATGATGAACTAGCTTGGGCAATTGGTCTTGGGCATGATCTCGGACATGCCCCCTTTGGGCATGTTGGTGAGACGGTCATATCTGAACTCAATGCGGAGATAGGCGGATTCAAGCATGAGATATATTCTCTAAGAGTCGTAGATCATCTTGCCTACTATGGGACTGGGTTGAATCTTACCTATGCGGTGAGAGATGGGATCATCAGCCATTGTGGTGAGTTGTTCGAACAGGTGATCTCTCCAGATTTCACGATCAAGGATCTGTCAACAGTCCATGAAAGGACGATCCTACCTTCTACTTGGGAAGGAGTCGCTGTAAGAGTAGCGGATAAGATCGCATATCTTGGAAGAGATTTTGAGGATGCCGTAAAATTGAAGATCATTGAACGGGTCGATCTACCTAAGAAGGTTACCGCTGTTTTGGGCAATACGAACAGCGAGATCATCAATACTTTAGTCTCAGATGTGGTAGCTACTGCTCAATCGGGTAATGGTATCGGTTTCTCAGATACTATATTTGATGCAGTGTCATTATTGAAAGGATTCAACTACAAACATATTTATAAATCACCCCTACTTGCCGATTATCATACCTATTTCGAACGTATCCTTAAGATCATCCATGAGTATCTTGGGGATCTGTATGCTAAGTATCAGGATGATTTGGAGGGGTATAAGAGAGAAAGAAATCTTCTGGCTATCAGATTCGGGAACTATATCAAGAAGATGAAGGATTTCTATGAGAAGGTAGATGGGAACTATGACAATCTGATCATAGATTATATCGTAGGGATGAGTGACAACTATGCACTAGATTGTATCAATGAGATCATAACTCCTAAATATATGAATGAGCAATTCAATAGATTTCTGATGGACTAGCTCAATTCGAAGAGAGTTTCTCTATCTCCTGGATGAACTGAGTCACATCATCGAACATCCTATAGACGGAAGCAAATCGTACATAGGCTACAGGATCTATCTCATAGAGTTTTTTGAGGACAAGATCTCCAATATGTCGTGATGAGACTTCTCGTTTACTTCCAGCAAGGATCATGGATTCATCTTCTATCTCATGAAGTAGGTTCTCAACTACCTCTTGGCTGATCTCTCGTTTCTGTAAAGAGGTTTGTAGCCCTTTTTCGAGTTTGAGTATATCAAAGGCTTCACGTCTCCCATCTCGTTTGATCACCATGAGAGGTTTCTCTTCGATCCTTTCATATGAGGTATAACGATAACCACAAGTGAGGCATTCTCTTCTTCTTCTGATCGTAGACCCGCTTGAGTTCTGACGTGATTCGAGTACCTTATCATCCATAGAATTACAATGTGGGCATCTCATACTAAAACTCCAATACGAAAAATTATAAAATCATTTTATCATAATTATTCAAGGATGAAACCCTTATTTATGTTGATTGTTGCAAAATATGTATATATAATAACAAATAGTTGTAATAGTAACAAGGATGACAGATGGACACGATTAGTAACTGCGTAAAACGTATCATAGATAAAAAACCTTTTCTCATTGAATCGATGTCACGAGGTATTGTGA
>CAZLZY010000422.1:0-2133 GCA_964564075.1 uncultured Spirochaetales bacterium | reverse complement strand
TCTTACCTCACTCTATCGTCCCCTTTGTGGCATCAACGAGTAACGCCATCGATGCACTCACAAAAGCGATGGAGGATGATCGACTACTGTTTTTCGCCTATCCACTTGCAGATGTTGATGATGAGTATCATCAGATCGGTACTGTGGTAAAAGTACTACAAATATTCAAACTCAAAGATGGGACTACTCGAATGATCGGAGAGGCTATGTATCGGGCAGAACTCTGCTCCTGCAATGAAGCCTCAACGAGGCTCATCTTTGCACGAATCGATCCTATCGTAGATTCAAAGCAGGTCGACCACCAGACCGAACTTCTGATGCAGTCAATATTAACATCATTTGATTCATACATCGCCCTACTGAAGAAGTTCCCTGAAGAGGTCAAAGAGAAGATCAGCTCTTCGGAGTATGGTGATAAACTCGTCGATCTCATAGCATCTCATGTCCCATTCAAAAGAGAGTTGAAACAAGATCTTATACAGAATCTTGATACCATAGACAGACTCCAACAGACTCTTGTCCTACTCGAGACTGAGATAGAGATGATCAAACTCCAGGGTACGATCCAACGGAAAGTTAAAGAACGACTAGAGAAATCTCAAAAAGAGTACTTTCTCCATGAACAGATCAGACAGATCAATAAGGAACTTGGTAGAGAGCAGGATGAGGCAGATGAAGCTGATGAGCTGCTCGCTAGGATCACTGCACTCAACCCACCAGAAGAGGTCATCCTCAAAGCGACAAAAGAGGCCAACCGTCTGAGAAAGCTCCAGGCTATGGCACCAGAGTCAGGAGTGATCAGGACCTATCTAGAATGGCTTGCCGATATCCCCTGGTCCTATACCACTGCTGATAACTTTGACATCCCACGTGCTAAGCAGGTTCTCAATGAGGATCATTATAATATGATCAAACCGAAAGAACGGATCCTTGATTACCTTGCAGTACGAAGTATCAAGAAGAGTCTGAAAGGACCTATCCTCTGTCTTGTCGGGCCTCCGGGAACCGGAAAGACCTCATTGGGAAAATCCATTGCTAGAACCATGGGACGTGAACTCGTGAGGATCTCCTTAGGTGGAGTACGAGATGAAGCTGAGATCAGAGGTCACCGTAAGACCTATGTTGGAGCTCTTCCCGGTAAGATCATCCAATCGATGAAGAAAGCTGGTACGAAGAACCCTGTTTTCCTCCTTGATGAGATTGACAAGATGAGTTCAGATTTTAGAGGAGATCCCTCCTCTGCTATGCTCGAAGTCCTTGATCCAGAACAGAACTACGGTTTTAACGATCACTACATTGAGGTGCCCTATGATCTTTCACAGGTACTGTTCATAGCTACTGCGAACTCTCTCCATACCATCCCATCTCCTCTAAGAGACAGGATGGAGATCATAGAGATACCGGGTTACTCAGATTTTGAGAAGTTCCATATCGCTACCAGATTCCTCATCCCTAAACAGTTGAAGGAGAATGGGCTTTCCGAAGCACCAATCAGATTCAAAAGAGATGCGATCATGAGTCTGATCCATGACTATACCATGGAATCAGGGGTTCGTTCATTAGAGCGGATCATCGGGTCAGTCATCAGAAAGCTGGCAAGGGTCTATCTAGCCAAAGAGAGTAAGACGACTCCTCTCGAAGAGTTCTCGAAAACCATCACAGCAAAGAGTCTTCCCCAATTATTGGGAAAACCTATCTATTCAGATGAGCTCATTCATAAGACTCCCGCACCGGGGATCGCTCACGGGCTGGCATGGACAGAGATGGGGGGCAGGATGCTCTCTGTAGAGGCAGCCCTATTCCCAGGTTCAGGAAAACTCATTCTTACCGGTAATCTCGGAGATGTTATGAAGGAGAGTGCACGTATTAGCCTCTCTTACATCCAATCCCATGCAGAAGAGCTCTCTATCGATCCAGAGATCATCAAGAACCATGATATCCATATTCACGTACCACAAGGTGCGATACCTAAAGATGGACCATCGGCAGGTATCACCTTGACGATCGCGCTGTTCTCAGCGCTTATAAAGACACCACCATTAGGTGAGTACTCCATGACTGGAGAATTGACACTTACTGGTAACATATTAGCCATTGGCGGTGTTAAGGAGAAGATCCTTGCATCCTACAGGA
>CAZLZY010000421.1:0-2147 GCA_964564075.1 uncultured Spirochaetales bacterium | reverse complement strand
CAGAGTATTCCAATCATTGCATATTCGAAATTACCCATTATACTATAATAGATTCCAAGAAGAGCACTCAACAATCCTGCTAAAGAACATATATTGGGAAGATCTTTTGCAAAAGAAATCATAGTAGGCACTGTTTTTTTCATAAACACCTGCCTTCTTCCGTCATACCCATAACTTCAATTAGGGCTTCTATCACCTCGACATTCTCTTTTTCTGTACGACAGGCGATCCTCAAATAGCGATCCGCATCAGGTTGACTTTTCCCAACACAATCTTTTACTAATATATTAAATGTAACAAATAAATCCCTAGCAATTAGGGGGGCCTTTCTTACATGATCAGGCAAACGGCAATAGATAAAATTTGCATCCGGTTTATAAACAGTCATCCCTTTTATGGAACTGAGCTTGTCATACATTTTGTCTCTATCGGCCTTTACTTTCTTACAACTTTCAAGAAATTCATTTCTAAAGTCCGGTAATATCCGCAGAAACTCTTCGGCAAATCCATTAATATTCCAAATATGAACACCTTTTCTTACTGCTTCTGCAAATTTAACATTTGATGTAAGCATGTATCCAATCCTAAGTCCGCATATTCCATAAGCTTTACTCATGCTCTTGAAGATTGCCATATTCGGATATTTTTCGATGTCTTTTTCTAGGCTGATCTCTTCTGGATCTTCAGAAAAATCAAGAAATGATTCATCTATAATCAGTATACAGTTATTGGTAAGCAGTTTATTGGCTAATCTTATAAGATCAGATTTTGGGATGAGCATTGATGTTGGATTGTTGGGTGTAACAACAACAGCCACGTCTGCATTAACTCGAATAGCTTCATCGGCGAATTTATCAATATTGAGTTGAAATGATGGAAAATCTAGGGGGAATTCAACAACCTGACCAGATTTTGCAGCATTAGCATATTCATTAAAAGAGGGAACTGGGACAATCAATTTACCTGATACATGTCCTGAAACTATCTTGATTAACTCTGCAGCTCCATTACCCACAACAATTCTTTGGGGTGGTTGATCTATTATCTTGCCAACTAGCTGTGCAAGAACACTTTGGGCAACAGGATAGTTGAGTACAATATCATGAATCTGATCTTTGAATTTTGTAAAGACCTCTTCCGGTGGGAAATACAGGTTATAAAGATATGCATGATCAACAAAATCATGTCTGTAATATCCACCATGCTGAGAAGTGATGAAATCATATTTTTCGGACTGGGTCTTATAATCATTTAGCGACATTTACAGCTCCTACTAATCCCCTATGACTAAGTACCGTATTAATTACTTTCTCATATCCAATTGTTGGTTTTATCTTAGTAGTTGTTTTTTGTGTTTTAGGGGTGTGAGATGAAAATACATCTTCCGCTAAAGCAATATCCTCAAGAGTATCAATCTCATACCAGGGTTTGCCATCAAAAGAGATAGACTTCAATTTCAAACTATTATCTTCAATCATATCAGCAAATACTGTTTCGTAATACCTATTCACATTCCCTGCATAGATTTGTTTATCCAGTTGTTTGATAATTCTTCTCCAAGAATTAAGGGAAAGACTATAGATATTTACCGTTTTATATTTAATCTCATCTGATGTTTCCTGATCTCTACAGAAAATTTCTTTAACCATATCTGCATGATCAACTGTGACATAGGTACCATTCATCCAGGGTTGCATTTTCGCAAGAGCAATCCTATCTGGATAAACCATCTCATCAAGAAGTGACTTATGAAAGACAATATCACTTTCAAGGAGAAGAAAAGGTTCATTGATTACTTTCCTAGCCATCCAAAGAGAATAGATATTATTTGTTTTTTTATATAAGGGGCTGAAAATATATTCTATTTTCAATTCTCCGATCTGATCTCCTAAATAATCCCTTATACTAGCTTCAAGGTGACCTGTTACAATAACAAGTCGTCTAATACCCTGTATGATCAAATTTGAAATCAATCTCTCAAGGATAGTTTTACCTTTTACACTTGTCATGCACTTGGGTTCAGTCTTAGTTAATGGATACAGACGACTACCTGTTCCTGCAGCGAGAAGCAATGCTGTAGTAACAGGCTTAAGTCTCTCTGTTCTTTTATTCAAAACATTTCCCTTTAATAGATCCCATAGGGTAAC
>CAZLZY010000420.1:0-2183 GCA_964564075.1 uncultured Spirochaetales bacterium | reverse complement strand
AGATATCCAGAGGAATCTAGATGAGGTGCTGCATCACTGATCAGATCAGCAATACCTCTTATCTCAGAAAGATGGGTTACTTTACCTGTGTTAACTCTTAGTCTCATTTGATTTCATCACCTTCTCGAATATTAGGATCAGCATCTACGAATCTATGGGTTTCTTGACAATATCTTATTAGTCCATCTTCCCTCATTGTTCGATCTGCTCAATACCTGCAAAAATAGATACTTTGATAACTTTACCATATTGATCAAGTTTTTGCATCTCCTTACATACGGTAAACCTAATCATCTCGGGAATGATAAGATATACATGGGGAAAATCATACTTATTGGGTTGTAGAGCTATCAAATGTCTTTTCATTTTAATCAGAATCTATCGATCCATCGTAGGATCTGTTAAAACTTGTAACATGATCAACAGGACGCAACCTTTTATAGTCAATAATGAATCTTCCCTCCTATTGACCATAATACCCCTAGGTTGTTCACTAGAAGAGAGTCTTTTGAAGATGATATCTTACTATGTTAAACATGACCAATATAATACACGGGAGGTCGTACATATTCACCTAGAATTCGTATAAGAACGATGTTACAGCTTACCTATCTCATCACATATAATTCTAGTATTTCACAAGAATTCTTATATAATATGTAATTAAAAATATGATACGTTGTTTATCACTATAATTATGCATAAAGTCAAATACATGGATCGGGAGAAATTCCTATGAAAAAACTACTACTTCTCATACTATTGGCTATGTGTATCTTCTCTACACAAGGCATCTTCGCTCATGATACAAGATATCAGGCAATGGGTGGAGCCTTCACAGCCATTGGTGATGATGAGAACACTATTAAAGCAAACCCAGCAGGACTCGCCTATATCACTGACAATGCTCTGAGGTTCTCTACGACAGTAGAGGTGAACCCTACCTTCAATGCCTTCTTGTTCTCCCCTCAAGAGATCGAAGAACTTGGTGGTATCGATCCCTATTGGCTCTCTTATGATTATTCACCCGAACATACTACAGACCCTATCTCCTATTATGAAGATTGGTATACCAAGTCCTATACAATCGATTCAGGAAGCAATGCAGGAAGTACCTACAATGATGTATTGGCAGGGATGGGCTTTAGCTCCAATGGGGAGATCCTCAGCAGACAGGACCTCAATGAGGTGTATAGCTGGTATGATCTTGTTAATCTCTTAGACCTATTCAATGATAGTTTTGTGAACTTTGGGATCAGTCCTGAAGTCTCCTTCATCGATCAGAATATGGGCTTGATCTATAACCGTTCTATCTCAATACAGGGAACACCTACTGATGTTGCTGATCAAGTTGATCTCATAAGTGAATCAGAGGTTTCCGGAGGTCTTGCAAAACGTATCGGACATATCTCCCTAGGTGTGAATGCGATCTATAACAGAACTTCAACAGTATCTATCGGTACCCCAGAGTTCTCTCATTACAGTGACTTCTGTAGTACGATCTCCTCTACTTACGGTATGTATGATCCTGATGAGATCGCAATCATGGCTCTTACTGGGGAGCTGTTCGATCAGGGAGTAAAAGAATCTTCAATCACCTTCGGCGCTGGTGCCATGGTTGATATGGGTGCTTTCACTATCGGAGCTGCTATCGATGATATCTCTGAGATCATATCCGGTAATGGTACCATCACCACACAACAGACCATCGAGGGGGCATTAGAGCAGTTGAATATAGGGATCGCATATGAATCAAACACTATCAAACAAGACCGATCTGCTGATTTTATCAATATGCTCCTAGCAGCAGATATCCATAATGTAGGCGATCAAGCTTCCCGTTCACTCCATATGGGAGCTGAACTAGGTCTTAGTCTCGCAGAATGGATCACTACCGACTTCAGAGTTGGTTATTCTCAGGACCTGAATGTGACGTTCGACCATATATTCGATAATGGAGTCTTTGATATTGATGAGGGAGAGTTCTCATTTGGCATCGGAACAAAACTGCTTATTGCAGAACTTGATATGGCACTGACCCTACCCGGAGCTTTCGCTCAGAAGGCACTCTTAGCATCATCCACTATAGTGGGAGGTTCTTTCGAAGAGGTGATCAACTCCTTAGATGCTGATGCCGGTCCTAAGTTGACTATCACAGGATCTTTTGTCTTCTAGCTTATCAA
>CAZLZY010000419.1:0-2192 GCA_964564075.1 uncultured Spirochaetales bacterium | reverse complement strand
ACTCATTAAAGGGAGCTGATTTAGAAAAATATCGAAGAGATGAGATCGGTTTCATATTCCAATCACATTTCCTTCTCGATGATTTTACTATTCTAGAGAATATCTCATTACCGGCGATCATGAACGGTATAAGAAAGAAAGAGGCATTAGAAAAAGCTGAGAACCTCTTAGAACATGTTGGATTGATCCAAAGAAAAGATCATTATCCAAAAAAGATCTCTGGAGGAGAAAGACAACGTGTAGCAGTTGCGAGATCGCTGATAAATGATCCTACTCTTATCTTAGCTGATGAACCTACGGGTAATCTCGATGAATATAACTCTAGGAAGATAGAAGATCTACTCTTTGAGATCGTCGAATATTATAAGAGGAATCTTATCATGGTGACACATGATCCAAGTATCACGAGTCGAGGTACCTGCTCATACACCCTGATTTCAGGTCAACTAGAGAGGGAAATATATTGAGATATGACGGTTCACTCCTATGGGCCATGAGAATACTCGGTATTCAAAGTCCTGGGAAAAGAGGTAAGAGAAAACACATCATCAGTTCGGTCATCGTGATCGCCTGTTCTGTTATCCCATTGATCCTAGCTATCTATCTTGCAAATAGTATGACAGAAGGAATCACCGGGAAATATATATCCCTTTCAAGTTTTCACGCTCAAGTACAATCATATGAACCTCTCGAGAAGGTTGATCCCGATAGTATCATCGAACAAGTATTCCCGATTAGAGAGACCTTCTGTCTCTTCTATTCACAGAATGGTTCCTATACGACGAATGTTAAAGGTGTTACTGAAGATTATATACTCTCAGATAGAGTCCGGGATGAGATAATGCTTAAATCTGGTGATCTTTGCCTGTTTGATTCAGCTGATATCGTAATCACTACCGTGATCGCTGAAGCTTTAGAAGTTATAGTAGGAGATACTATAGCAGTCGTAACAGTCACACAGCAATCAGGACAGGCTAGAATTAAACCTTCGATCTTCCATATCACTGGAATAATCGAATCTGGATATAATGATCTAGATGGCTATCTCTCCTATATTGATATCGAACAGGCTCGAAAGATCATGAAAGATGATTCTAATGAGTATTTTGGTATTTTCGTCTCTTCGGAAGCAGCTGAGAACCCTGCTAAGATAAAAGCGGCACTTAGTGATCAGGGATATGTAATAACTTGGGATGAACTTAATAGATCACTCTATAATAATTTCAAGACCTCAAAACTCATCTTATATATCATCATGGTATTGATCATATTCATAGCGACTTTCAATGTCTCTTCTACATGCATCATGCTCATTCAAGATAAATATCTTGATATAGGATTAATGAAATCAATTGGTGTCTCTAAAAGGACTATTGAAGCAACTTTCTTCTTTATCTCTATCCTTATCGGTGCCATTGGATCCTTTATTGGAATAATCATTGGAATATTATTGAGTTCTCAACTCAATAATATATTACAGGGCTTGAAATCACTTGGTTTTTCAGCCCTTGATTTTTATCTGATAGAGCTCCCCTTTGTTATGAACTGGAATGAGATCATACTAGTAGGTCTATTAACGACATTACTTTCTGGGATCTCTTCTATAATTCCTATAAAAAGAATACATAGGATATTGCCGATTCATATGTTAAATGAGTAATCTTTTAATAAAGGAGAACACTATGGATGGATTCTTTGATTTTATAGAATTACGAACTGAAGAGAAACTACTAAGTGATATAAGATTGCTTGGTTTAGATATAGAGACGACTGGATTAGATGTGCTATCGAATGAGATCATTGAGATAGGAATCGCTGAATATGATACTGCTAACCATACCATCACTACTAGATACCAGTCTTTGGTAAAGCCAAACCAACAGGTAAAGGACCATATCATACGAATCACTGGGATCGATAATAAGATGCTAGTTGATGCCCCTAAGATAGAAGATATCTCTGAGGATCTCTTGAAGGTGATTAAAGGTTCTTTGCTAATCATACATAAAACAGATTTCGATATACCGTTCCTTCAGAAGTTTATATCACCTAATCTGTTAGAAACCTATGATATAGCTGTCTTTGACAGAGGTCTGTTTACTTCAAAAATATTATAAGAAACAACTTACTTTCTGCTATTTTTAAGAATTTCTTCGGCTGTTGATTTTAATAGATTGCTACCTGTTTTTCTG
>CAZLZY010000418.1:0-2192 GCA_964564075.1 uncultured Spirochaetales bacterium | reverse complement strand
AAGAATATATTGAGACTTTTGAATGCCCCGAGTGTGGCCATGAAATAACATCAGATATAGATACCTGTCCAAATTGTGGTGTTGGGTTGAGTTTTGAGGTTGAAGATGTAATAGAGGGAGAATAATTGGACAAGAATATGACTGAAGATAATACAAATAAGAAACCCAAGGCGACACTAATCAAGCATACGAAGAGCTCTGAGAGCTCTCACAAGGCTGCAGCTGAAGATACGAATATTCAGAATCAGTCTCCTGTGATTGAGAGAAAGAAAGTTGTCGTAGTCAAGAAGAAGAAAGTAGTAGTGAAACGTCCGGTTAGTCATCATCAGGAAGAGAAACCTGTTGCTAAAGACAAACCAAAAGAAGAACCTAAAGTAGTAGCTCCTTCTCGACCACAGGCAGAAACACCTCCTCAACAAGCAGCTGGACCGCAAGCGGCCCCATCCGCGGCACCTCGGCCTACTGCTAGTACTGATCAACCTAGAACTCAGACTCAACAACCACGATCCAATGAAGGTTACAGAGGAAGAGATCAGCAAGGTACAGAACAGAGAAGACCTTATAATAATCAGAGTAGAACCGGTGGATATAACCAGGACAGACCTGCTGGTGGTTATAACAATAACCGACCTGCAGGAACTGGAACTGGTGCCCCTCAAAATCGAACTGGTGGCTATAATCAGAACCGACCTGCTGGTGGATATAACAATAACCGACCTGCAGGAACTGGAACTGGTGCCCCTCAGAATCGAACTGGTGGTTATAACCAGGATCGACCTGCTGGTGGATATAATCAGAACAGACCTGCTGGTGGATATAATCAGAATAGACCTGCTGGAACTGGTGCTCCTCAGAATCGAACTGGTGGCTATAATCAGAACCGACCGACTGGTGGAAGACCTCCATACAATGGTCAAGCACGACCCGGTCAGAGACCTGGTGGCGCTGCTGGTCCTAGAAAACCTTTTGATTCAACTTCTCCATCAATCGATGATGGCAAGAAGACCATAAAGAAAGTTTTCAAAACTAAGAGTAAGAAGAACTATCAGAAGAATAGAAAATTTGAGAATCGTGAAAAAGATTTCCAGATCAAGAGAAAATTAATAAAACGAGCTAATCCGGTACCAAAGAAGATCGACATCATGGAGGTCCTCACCGTATCAGAGCTTGCAAAGAAGATGAACCTGAAGGCATCAGAACTCATCTCAAAACTCATGCATATGGGTATGATGGTTACGATAAATCAACAGATCGATGCTGAGACTGCAACAATCATTGCTTCTGAATATGAATGTGAAGTCAAAATAGTCTCTCTTTATGATGAGACAGTTATTGAGACTGAAAAAGATGTTGAATCTGAACTTCGATCTAGACCACCTATCGTCACAGTCATGGGTCACGTAGACCATGGTAAGACGAAACTTCTTGATGCGATTCGAGAAACAAATGTGGTTGATAAAGAGTTTGGTGGAATCACTCAGCATATCGGAGCCTACACAGTAGCAACCGATCATGGTGATGTAGTATTCCTTGATACTCCAGGACACTCCGCTTTCACCTTGATGAGAGCTCGTGGGGCGCAGGTAACAGATATTGTTATTCTTGTAGTCGCAGCTAATGATGGAGTTATGCCTCAAACAATAGAGGCTATCGACCACGCTAAAGAAGCTGGAGTCCCTATCATCGTAGCCGTGAACAAGATAGACCTTCCTGAAGCGAATATAGATAGAGTCAAACAACAGCTTTCAGAATATGAACTGTTACCGGAAGACTGGGGTGGAAGCACTCTCTTCTGTGAGATTTCTGCATTGAAACGAGAAGGTATTGATGAACTCGTTGAGAGTATCTTACTTCAATCTGAGATGCTTGAACTTCAGGCTACTTATGATTGTAAAGCTGAAGGTAGAGTAATAGAATCTAAGGTAGATCACGGTCGTGGTATCGTATCTACTGTCATCATACAACGTGGTACTCTGAAGATAGGTGATCCTTTCATTGCAGGTGTTTATCCTGGTAAGGTACGAGCTATCTTTAATGACAAGGGAGAGAAGATTGAAATCGCAACACCTGCGACTCCCGTCGAGATCCTTGGTTTTACAGGTATCCCAAATGCCGGAGCTCCTTTCCAATGTACTGATAATGATCGTCAGGCTAGACAAGTCGGAGCTAAACGACAAGAGCTTGAAAGACTA
>CAZLZY010000417.1:0-2211 GCA_964564075.1 uncultured Spirochaetales bacterium | reverse complement strand
ACGACAGGAGCCTTGATGGTCTCTTGAAGGTCTACTTCATGCCGAACTACCGAGTCTCCATGGCTGAGAAGATCATCCCCGCAACAAACATCTCTGAACAGATCTCAACAGCAGGCACCGAAGCTTCAGGTACGGGTAATATGAAGTTCATGTGTAATGGGGCTCTTACTCTCGGAACTCTTGATGGAGCGAACATCGAGATCATGGAAGAGGCAGGAAGAGAGAACGTCTTCATCTTCGGCAAGACCGCCGATGAGGTTGAAGAGCTCAAAGCTACCTATGACCCCTACAGCTACTGTTTTGCACATGAGGAGATTCGTAGAGCTATCGATCTGATCACTACCGGATATTTCAACTTCTCAGAACCTGATATCTTCAATCCTATTCGAAGGACACTCTTTGAGGAGGGAGATAAGTACATGCACTTCGCAGACCTCCCCTCCTATGATGTCGCTCACACCGCCATGCTGGACCTCTATAACGATAGAGAACAGTGGAATAAGAAGGCTGTGCTCAATATCGCATCATCAGGGAAGTTCTCATCAGATAGGACCATCAGTCAGTACACGAATGAGATCTGGGGCGTCAAACCTTGTACGATCAAGGGCTCAGATTCTCCTTCGGCCATATTAGAGGATGCTAAGAAACAGTAATCAGGTATATTGGATGTTTATATGAAGAGGTCAGTTCACAGTGAACTGGCCTCTTTTCATTCCCCGCTAGGAGATGATCGACAGGTAAAGCTCAGATATCCAGGGAGATATCGAAGTCAAAAGAAGTACGATAAGGAGAGCTGGTAGGAAGTTCGCTGTCTTGAACTCCTTGATCGAGAGGAGATTGAAGCCGATCATCATGATCAGGACCCCTCCTACTGCGGAGATCCCATTGAGTCCGGCCTCCCCCATCAAGGGAGCGATCCAGCCTGAAGCTAGCGTTAGCCCACCTTGATAGACTAGGATAGTGAGGATTGAGAACATGACTCCGAAGCCATAGGCTGCAGTGAATAGGATAGCCATAAAACCATCCATGACGGACTTGATCAGGATCAGTTCATAATTCCCATCAACACCCGCATTGATTGCCCCTACGATAGTCATAGCACCGGCACAGAAGAGTATGGAAGCTTCCAAGAACCCTTTTGCGAAGTTCTTAGATTCCTCACCTATGAACTCTTCAGATTGTCTTGGTCTCTTACGGGTCACGAGTCTTTCGAAGAAGGAGCCTATCTTTAGGATACCACCCTCGAAATCAAAGAGGAAGCCGATGATACCTCCAAAGGCAAGAGCAAGCATCATGATCAGGAAACTCTCCATTGAGAGAGCCATCTTCATACCGATGGTCAGAGAGACGAAGCCTGAACTTGCGAAGATGACATTCCTGATATCCGGGCGGATCTTCTTCCGCATGAACAGACCGATGAGTGACCCTATTAATATAGTAAGACAGTTAATATATGTTGCTATCATAGGATGGGATTATATGTTGATTGGCTTAAATATGCAATCATGATATGATTCATCATGGTTGAGTGTATAATACCCGCTGCTGGAAGATCCTCTCGAATGATATCCTGGAAACTCTTCTTACCCTATGCTGGTATACCTGTCATCGAGCACAGTATCAAGGCTGGGCTGGAGGCGACAGATAAGGTGATCCTTGTCTCTGGCTTCAAAACAGAGGCCTTGAAGGATTATATCGTTAAACAGGAATATGACAAAGACAGACTGACCTTCATTGAGAATGAGGGCTACCGTATGGGGATGTTCTCATCGATCCAGACTGGGATGCGTTGCAGTGAAGCAGATGAGATCTTCATCCTCCTAGCAGATCTACCTATGATCACCTCCGAGACATTATTAGGGCTTCTTGCATATCACAGATCTTGCGAAACTTCAGCAGACATCATACAGCCTGTCTATGAGGGGGTCCCCGGCCATCCTGTACTCGTGAACAGAAGAGCTCGCGATATCATACTGTCACTCCCCCCGACTTCAAACATGAAAGAGGTTATCTCAAGGTGCTCCTATATACGGCTCCCTTGGGAGGACCCAGCGATCATCAGTGATGTCGACACCCCGGAAGCTTATCAGAAGCTGCTTGACACAAATCCTGATTGATCAATGAGAGAACTATGTACTTCTCTCGTAGTATATTCTCACAGATAACGTGCAAGTGCGATTCTTGAACGATTTCCATAAAGCTCAATAGATG
>CAZLZY010000416.1:0-2212 GCA_964564075.1 uncultured Spirochaetales bacterium | reverse complement strand
TCTTATAGGAATCATCATAATTTGGAACCATGGGAAGCTTCCAAGAGATGATAGAGGAGTCAATAGCTGGGGTATCTATAATACTGACTTCTCCAATATTAACGACTTTGAATGTGACACTGTGACTAGTCCCTTTGAGAACCCAGTTGCCTTCATCATCTTTCTCTGATACCGCAAAAGCGATCTCATAATCACCTTCCGGTAGATCGAGCAGCCCTAGGAAAGCTGAGACATCACCGCCGGAGATATCTTCTGCAGTAAGACCTCCAGGATAAGTTGATTCTTCTGATCCGAATGATGCAGAGAATCCGTCAAAACCAAATCCCATGAAATCATCGATATGGTCAAGGACGGTAGTATTGTCGATCGTTAAGGTTTGGTTCGGGTCCAATGTTGTATAGAGGTTGATAGCCATATAGCCATCCCAATTGGTACTCTCTCCAGTGACATCATCAATATCAATGGAGAATTCTATCTTAATATCTGTCGTATCAGACCCGTTAGCTATAATAACCTGTAACAAGGGGTTAGATAGGAGAGAAGTAGGACTCATGTTCGCATATTGATGTGTCGCAACATCAGGTACTGAATCTAGTACTCGAGACAGAACACTTCTTACTCCTGCAAAGGGTGTTACCAAAGCAAAGAGAAGAATGGCTGCCGTAATAAAAACAGTTTTATATGAGAATTTATTATAATGAGTATACACAAGGCCCCCCCCGTGCCAGTCAGCTTGTGCTCCTTAAGAAGAATCAACTGACTAGCTAACTCATATCATACCCCCTCTGATAGATGGGAGCAAGAAAATGAGGTAACAAATTTCATCCTTTATGGGTATTTAAATAGATAAGGTAATCTATTGTAGAGTATTTAGTGGGAACTCAATAATTATGTATATAGTTTCTGAACTCTACCCACACTGCCATCGGTGAGTCTGACTTTGATCCCATGAGGATGGGAGGGGGAGTTAGTCAGGATATCTTTCACTGTTCCATGGGTCAACTTCCCACTTCTCTGGTCCTGCTTCAATACGATATCGACCTCTGATCCCGGATGTATGTCTTTTCTCTGTTTTCCATTCATGGAGGGAAGTATATCTGTTTACTTGCACTAATCCTAGTATACAGGTTAAAAAGTTTTAGTAGTTAAGCATGTTAGAAATATGAAAGGTAGTGTAAGATGATGAAAATGAAAGCTATAGAAGCATAAGAGATAAGAGGTACCGTATGATCACAGTTCGTGAAGTAACTACTAAAAAAGATATACATAGATTCTTTGCTTTTCCCCTAGAACTCTATAAAGATAACCCCTATTTCGTCCCTGCTCTCACGTTAGATGAGAAAGGTACCTTCAATCAGAATAAGAATCCTTCATATGGCCATGCAGAGACGATCATGTTCCTTGCTGAGAAGGATGGGAAGATCGTTGGTCGAGTCGCAGGTCTTATCAATCATAAGATCAATGAGTTTCAGAAACTCAAGGATGTACGATTCACTCGTTACGATGTGATCGATGACCCGGAAGTCTCAAAGCTTCTGATAGATAAGGTCATCGAGTGGGGTAAAGGTAAGGGGATGAATCGCCTGATCGGGCCAATGGGATTCTCCGATCTTGATAAACAGGGACTTCTCGTTGAGGGGTTTGATAAGATGAGTACCTTCATAACCCTCTATAACTATGACTACTATCTCGACCATCTTACCTCCTTAGGATTTGAGAAAGAGGTCGATTGGGTCGAATTCAAGATCAAGGTACCTGAGGCTATGGACCCAAGGATCGAACGTATCACCAATATTGCTATGAAGCGAAATGGTTATAAGCTTCAAACCTATAAAAATAAAAAAGAGGCCCTACCGTACGCGAGAAAGGCTTTTTACATGTACAATGAGGCATTCTCTAAGATCTATGGCTTCTACCCCCAGTCTGATGAGCAGATCGAAGCTCTCATCAAAGAGTTCTTCATGATCATCTCGGTAGATTATTTGTTTATCGTGACTGATAAAGCTGATGAGGTGATCGGTTTTGGTCTCATGGTTCCCTCCCTCGCAGAGGCGGTTCAGAGATCTAGGGGAAGATTATTCCCTACAGGGCTCCTAAGGATCAAGCATGCTCTCAAGCATCATACAGTCCTCGATATGTATCTGATCGCCGTCAAGCCGGAATATATCGGAAGAGGAGTCAATGCACTGATCCTCAACGCCGGGATCAAGAA
>CAZLZY010000415.1:0-2216 GCA_964564075.1 uncultured Spirochaetales bacterium | reverse complement strand
TGTATGGCTCAAAGAAAAAAAGATCCATACGGCCTTGGAGACTGCAGGCGCATATCCTTCTTTCTGGTTAGAAGAGATCATTGAATATGTAGATCTCATATTCATAGATCTAAAACATACTGATTATAAGAGATGTGAAGAGATGACTGGCAGGGGAAATGAAGAATCCCTAGCGACACTAAGGTATCTGCTTAGTGAGCAACCAACGAAGACCATCGTTCGTATTCCAGTCATACCAGGATTCAATCATGACCGAGAGAGTATGGGTGAGATATTTCGATTTCTGAAGAAGAACCGATGTGAATCAGAGATCGAATTATTACCATTCCATAATCTAGGAAGTGGGAAATATCTCGCAATGGATAAAAAGAATGAATATTGTCATATCCCATCTTTAGCAAAGAGTGATCTAGAAGCGTGGAGACAAGTCGGATCTGATTTAGGTTTGAACATCAGAATAGGAGCTGTGTAAAAGCAGAGATAGGAGAGAGAAGAGGGATGAGTAATGAGAATTGTGATGTAAATAGAGGTACGAAAGTAAAACTGGTACTTAAGAATAATGGGATCTATATCGGGTTCTTCCTGATCTTCATCTTGTTCTCTTTGAGTAGCCCGTATTTTTTCGATATCAACAATATTAAGAATATTATTGTTCAATCATCGATCATAGCAGGGAATCGCGATCGGACTCACGATGGTAATCCTCACCGGAGGAATTGAATTGAGTGTTGGTTCTGTGGTGGCCTTTACCTCCATGGTATCAGCGATCCTGATCACCAATGTTGGGATGCCTGTATGGCTTGAGTGTCTTAAGTGGGATTCTCGTTGGAGGCCTCTGTGGACTTAGCAATGGGATCATCATCAGCTACGGGAGAGTCCCGGCCTTCATAGCCACTCTGGGTATGATGAGTTTCTCTAGAGGAATGGCCTTATATACCACAGGAGGGAAACCTATTGCACAGCTTCCCTTGAGTTATGAAGCTCTAGCAAGTAGCACCTTGTTTGGAGTCCCCATATTCATCATCTATTGCATCGTGACCTATGCCCTCGCATGGCTGTATCTCACGAGATGTCGCGGAGGACGCTATATCTATGCGATCGGTGGGAATAGAGATTCTGCAAGACTATCAGGCATAAATGTACGGTTCCATGAGACGGTCGCCTATGTGATCTGTGGCTTCTCAGCTGGGATCGGTGGAATATTACTTACTGCACGCCTGAACTATGCGACGCCAACGGCAGGAAGCGGATTTGAGATGGACGCTATTGCAGCAGCTGTAATCGGTGGTACGAGCCTAGCAGGTGGCCAGGGAAACATCCTGATGACCTTCCTAGGGGCAATACTCATCGGGATGCTGAAGAATGGGCTGACGCTCATGAACGTCTCCTCCTATCTACAGCAGATGGTCATAGGGATCGTCATCGTCCTAGCAGTCTTTCTTGATAAACAAAAGAACGACTAATAAAAGAAGAAGATTTTACATCTGTAAGATGTGAAAGAAAAAAAATATAAAAGGAGAACATGTATGAAGAGATTGATGGTTTTAGTATGTCTAGTCCTCATGTGTATGCCCGTTGCAGTATTTGCACAGGCTCAGCAAGAAGATGATCAGGTCACTATAGGATTCATTCCTATGACTATGAACAATGAGTATTTCATCACTATGGTGAATGCTGCAGAGAAAGAGGCACAGAGTGTTGGTGCTGAGCTTATCGTACAGGCAGGGGACTCACATAGTTCAGCTGCTGCACAGCTTACGATCATTGAGAACATGATACAACGTAAAGTTGATGCTATCTGTATCGTACCAAGTTCATCAAGTTCATTGATGGTTGCCTTGGGTAAGGCTGAGGCTGCAGGAATCCCTGTGATCAACATCGATACTATGATCAATACTGATATGGTCAAGGGAAACGGACTGAAACCTGTACCCTTCATTGGTACTGATAACTATGATGGAGCTGTGAAAGGTGGAGAGTATGCTCTCGCTAAGTTTGATCTTGCTGGCAAAGAAGTTGCTATCCTGACTGGTATGAGTGGACAGCAGAATGCATCTGATAGAATGAACGGATTTGTTGAAGGCGCGAAAGGGATCAATATCGTTGCTGAACAGACAGCGAACTGGGAAGTTGAACAGGGATATAATGTATTTCAGAACATTCTTCAGGCCAATCCTAACATCGAATTCGTTCAATGTGGAAATGATAATATGGCA
>CAZLZY010000414.1:0-2219 GCA_964564075.1 uncultured Spirochaetales bacterium | reverse complement strand
CATGCAGCATCTTCAGGTTCTACGACGATACACTTAGGAGCATCGTTCCCAAACAGACTATGATAGAATCCGATCACTGCAGCTGCGAGAGCGCCGACCCCAGCTTGAACGAACACATGAGTCGGTTTGATGATTCCCTGACCACTGAACTGCTCTTGTATCTCAGACATCATGGTAGTGTATCCTTGCATGATCCAGGTAGGGACTTGAGTATATCCATCCCAGCTGGTATCACTCACGATCTCCCACCCGTGCTCTTGTGCATCTTTTACGATTTGTCTTACTGCATCATCATAGTTACCTTTGATGACTTTGACAGTTGCACCATAGTCCTTGATCGCATCGATCCTTCGCTGACTGGTCTCGGAGTGTACATAGATCATGCACTTATGTCCAAGCTCTTTTGCAGCCCAGGCGATGCCTCTTCCATGATTACCATCGGTAGCACTAGCAAAGGTGATATCACCTAATGCATCCTTCACTTCCTTAGAAATAAGGTAATTATATGACATCTTATCTGCGGAAATCGATAGTCGCTCTTGAATGAATCTATAGATAGCAAAAGAGCCTCCCAATACCTTGAAGCTATTGAGTTCTAATCTGCAGGATTCATCCTTTACCCATATACCACCGACTCCAAAGAGTTTTGCCAGTCTAGGAAGTGCTCGGAGGGGACTCATCATATTCCCAGGTATCTGGCTATGGAATCTTCTTGCTTCCTGAGATCTAGAGATAGGGAACATCTCTTTACTCAATGAGACGTCTTTTACTTTTCTATCTGAAACTACCCAGGATATATCTGGTTTTGTATTATTCATCGTTTATGACTCCTTTCTTACTAGCTAATTATAATAATCTACCTTAAAGATAAGAAAAGCAAGTAAAAATATATGATATACGTAAAAAATATAGAAATAATTGATATATACATAATATTTGTATAGTTGTTAATATAGTTCGAACGGTTCATAAAATGCAGAAGATATTGCTCCAAGACGAAAAAACTATGCAATCTATCCTTGGAAGATATATAATAAAGCTAGATATTCTGGAGGTTAGTATGAACAAGCTGTTAGCACCTGTCATATTCGCGCTTCTCTTCATTGCACTCGCCATCCTCTATTTCTCAGTTATCATGCAGATACCGATGAGTGGGTGGATCAAAGGTGTCCTTGCCTTGGGATTACTCGCAATCGTCGCCTCAATGGGATATGTGCTATACAGACGTATCAAAGAGATTGAAAAGGAGGATCCAGATGATCTTAGTAAATACTGATTTTATTACCGATAAGAAGGTAGAGACACTGTCGATCGTGAAGGGTTCGACTATCCAGTCAAAACACATGGGAAAGGATATTCTTGCCGGCCTGAGGACCATCGTCGGGGGTGAGCTCGAAGGGTATTCTGATATGCTCAATGAAGCGAGAGCTATCGCAACGAAACGCATGGTACAAGAGGCTGAAGGACTGAAAGCTGATGGTGTGATCAATATTCGGTATGCGACAAGTAATATCATGCAGGGTGCTGCTGAGGTTCTTGTATACGGTACAGCCGTGAAGTTCGTTTAAGAGGGTAACCCTCAACATAAAAAAAGCTTAAAATCCTCTTTGTAACATTCTCATGTTGGAACCTTGCATCATATATGATTGCGTCATGCTAGATGTGAAAGAAACTGAAAAACCTATATTAACCAGTGTGTCGAAAAACCTACTGCAAACTTTATGTTAAAATTTCTTGACATATGAAATATTTCTTCATAGAATCATAGCTAGTAAGAAAGAAAATTTCATGAGGTGTATGATGACTTCTCCAATGAGCAGTTCAGATCTGCTCCTTCACATCAAAAAGAACTACTCATCATTATCATTGGTCGAACAGCGATTAGCAGATTATATCAGCACTTCGATTGGAGATATCCCTGATAAGACGGTGACTGAACTCTCAGATCTTTGTGATGTCAGTGAAGCATCCATCATACGGTTCTCCAAGAAGATGGGGTACAAGGGTTTTCATCATATGAAGATCGAACTAGCTCGATCACTCTCTTCCCATAGGTCTATAGACCATCGTGATGAGGTTTTAAACTCTTTACAGGGATTAGTTGAAAGATCTTACAATACGGCAATCACCAACATTAAGAATACCTATGATCATATTGAAATTAATCAGTTAGAACAGGCTGTTAGCCTTTTGACAAGTTGTAATCAGGTCAATGTGTT
>CAZLZY010000413.1:0-2237 GCA_964564075.1 uncultured Spirochaetales bacterium | reverse complement strand
ATTTCACTCTAATCCCAAAGCTCTGCAATACGGCTATATGATATCTCACTAAGATCATTCACGGAGATATCACAGGGTCTTGCAGATGCCCCTACACCGATCGACCGCATTCCCGCAGCTCGAATAGCTTCCACTCCTACCGCAGCATCCTCAAAAGCTGCACAAGAGAGTGGTGAGAGACCGAGCATATCCGCACAGCGGAGGAATATCTCAGGATCAGGCTTACCTATCACAACCTCAGCTGCAGGGACAAGAACATCTATGAGGTCTTCGACCTCAAGCTTCTCAAGGATGAATGGTGCATTCTGACTTGCAGATGCGATACCTATGAGTAGCCCTTTCTCCCTTAAGGCTCCTGCAAGGGTCTTGAACCCAGGAAGAAGATGCTCAGGAGTAAGATTCTGTAACAACTCCTTATAGTAGCCATTCTTACGGTCTGTTAATGCCCCTATCTCCTTCTCTTTGACCTCTACCCCATTATGAGCACTGATAAGCAAAAGGGATTCTCTTCTTGAGACTCCTCGTAGATTCTCATTGAACTCTTTATCGAAGAGCCACCCCTGCTCATCTGAGAGTTGTTTCCATGCCTTATAGTGAAAAGAATCAGTGGAAGTCACTACCCCATCAAGATCGAATATGACTCCCTGAAGATGAGGGGTCGTCTTAACGATAACTGCTGTCTCTGCTGTGATCAGGAGTCTTCTCTCATGATGGGTCAGCTCTATCGGCCTCCCTGAGACTACCGTATAGGTCGTGTTCTTACGATCGACTGAGACAACTAGTCTCGTAGAGTGGATCATGATCGTAAAGGAGTATGAGGAGATCTCTTCATGTGCTTTTGGCGAAAAGGAGATCCCCGTATAGTGCCATCTCATCCCAGCAAGTCCAAATACTATGGCCATCCAGGAACCACCCATCGAAGCGGTATGAAGACCATCTTTGGTATTCCCCTGCATATCATCAAGATCGACAAGAGCTGTCCTCTTCATATACTTCAGCCCTAGATCAAGCTCTCCGATCTCAGAGGCTATAATACCCTGGATACATGCCGATAAGGAGCTGTCACCGGTCGTCAATCCTTCATAGTAATGGAAGTCACGTATACGTTCATATTGAGTGAACTCATCAGAGAGTAGCATATGTGCAAGGACTACATCAGCCTGCTTCAATACTTGGTATCGGTAGATCACTAGTGGATGACAATGAAGGAGAAGTGGATAGTTCTCTTTGGGATAGTTCTCAAAATCCCATCGCTCCCGATCTAAGAACTGATCATCCTGAGGATGTAGCCCAGTCTCTTCATCGAAGGGGATATACATCAGCTGCGCTGCCCTACCCCACGCTTGTGCCTCTTCCGAAGCTAGTCCTATCTCATCTTTTAGAGACTCTAGTAGAGAACTATCTTCTGCTTTGAGCTTCAAGTAATAGGTATAGGCCTCCGAGAGATTATGTCGAGCCATCACGTTCGTATAGAGGTTATTATTCACTAATGCGGTATACTCATCGGGACCGGTCACCTCATGGATACAGAAGGCTCCATCCTTTCTCGGATTGAAGAACCCGATATCAAGCCAGAAACGTGCAGTCTCGAAGAGGAGGATCGCCCCACCCTCTGACATGATCGAATCATCCTCTGTGACCTTGATATAGGTGACTAGGCTATAGGCGATATCAGCATTGATATGGTATTGCGCCGTACCTGCTGGGAAATATGCAGATGCTTCATCTCCATTGATAGTTCGCCAGGGAAATAAGATCCCCTTCTGATGCATCTGTGCAGCACGGCGCCGTGCTGCAGGGATCGTACCTATCCGATACTGTAATAGCTTCCTTGCGATCGCTGGTTGTGTATAGGTGAAGAAGGGCAACCCATATATCTCCGTATCCCAGAAATAGTGTCCTTCATACCCGGCTCCAGTAAGCCCCTTTGCCGCTAGACTGGTAAGACCATCCTTACCAACAGACTGAAACAACTGAAACAGATTGAACCGAACACTCTTCTCCATATGAGTATCACAATCACACTCGATCATTGACGCTTCCCAGAACTGGCTCAATACTGCCACCTGCTGATCACAAAGAGCGGAGAACGAGAGCTCAGAGGCTGTACTCATGAGAAGTCCCAGCTCATCCTGTAGTTCCTTAGGATCTGTGCCATGCGTGTAGATCCCATATTTTGTCACCTCAACAGGTCTGTTATCCTCAGAGGAGAAGATTACCTGTGGGAACTCCTCTGT
>CAZLZY010000412.1:0-2239 GCA_964564075.1 uncultured Spirochaetales bacterium | reverse complement strand
CAAGAAGAGCGATATCTGATTTCTCATATCCCCTAGCAGGTGAGACTGAGATGAAGTTCGGACCAATCGTATTCCATTCTATACCGCTTGATAGCTGTATCATATGATCAGTGAAGACTGATGGAAGATATCCATTGACTGTATAATTCGCTCTCATGGGATAATTTCCACCCAAGGGGAACTCTGGAAGTACGATATAATTGATCTCCTGATCAAACCCGGGAATCTGATCACTCATTGCTTTATAGGGGGCATCCCTACCATAGGAGAAGGTATCGAAGAATCCCAGTTGTAGGGGATAATTCGAAGCATTCACAGAGCCGAGGACTCCATAGACGCCTAGTTGATGAGTAAAGGAGTTCCCATATTTCGAACCATACATCGTAGTAGAGAGGACTCCGGTAAGATCATAGTCTATAGTTCCTGAGAAGTTCGTTTCAACATTACCCGATAAGGACTGTGTGAGGTAATCACCTGAATGGGTTATCCCGAGTCTTCCTGTATACATACCCTTCTCTGGTATATAACCAACAGAGGCTGAAGTGACCCATTCGAGGAAGGGGTCAGAGGTCTTCACTCCTAAGATGATCTCATCGAGTTGCTCTGGGATCTGTATTCCCCAGGCAAAAGGGGTCAGAGCCCAGGAAAGTTTATTATAGGAACTCTTCTCCAAGGTCCTACCACTCAGTTCTCTTGATCCCTCGAATAGATCCGGATCATAGAGATCTTTCACATAACCGGTATGGTAATCCTTTGATATGGCAGGTGTTGGAGTGATCGCCATCAAGGACTCATGATCGAAGGAGGTGGTCTCTATCGCATAGAGTCTTCCATCCACCAGGTCAGGATTGAATACCCCATACGCTGAAGTTGTGAGCTGTATCAGCTCTTTAGTGTTAATATCAAGTGAATATATCTCCTGTATCCCGGTGATATCAGAGGAGAAGTAGAGGTTCTTCCCTTCTACTGAGAGCCCATAGAGATAATGATGCCCTAGATTATAGAGAACCTCGTAAGAACCCTCTGAGGAGCATGCTCGGAGCTCTCTACCCTCCTCTTTCTCTGCTACGACGTAGTAGGTATCCTCCTGATGGATGACTTGTGAGAGATAGACTGGGACTTCAGGGATGATCTCTTCTAATACTGCTTTTGATACGATGTCAAAGGAGATGATCTTCCCCTTCAAATTCGGGTCATAGGATATGATGGAGATGCTCTTATTCGTTTCATCAATGAAGGGGATACTTAAGAAGCGTCCCTCTGCAATATCGAAAGTCTGCCCCTTTTCTCTGTCATAACCGACCAATACTGCATAGGTGGTGCCATTATCGAAGAGGTTCGGCCTATGTTCTATCCACGTAACGAAGTTCTCTGATACATCGACTGAGGATCCGGGAATGGAGATGATACTCTTGATCTTGTCATCCTGCATCTCTTTTAATCCCAGACCATGCTACCTGTCATACTCGACAAAGGAGATGACATCCTCTCCGATATGATAATCAGCTATAGAGGTGTAGCCCTTTGTCTCAGGAACATAGATCCCTTCTTTTGGAGATAGCACTCTCTCCTGTTGCACCTTCTCCCATCTTGGGATCAGTTCGGCCTTTACCAGCTCGAAGAGCCTCTTCGGTGTCAACAACTCATCGGTTAGCGTAGATAATGCGATAGTTGGAGAAAAGAAAGGTAACGGATACCTTCCAAGATTCTGAAATAATTCTCCTGCTGCATCGATCCCTTGGTTATTCAACAGGTATCCCAGCATGTAGTACCCATAGACATACTGATTGGGCATATTGTGGATATATGAGCCGTTTGAGATCTCCTCCCAGGAGATCTCAGGGTAATCTAGGAGTAGAGCCTTGAACCTTCGCTCGAAGGCTGCAGAACGTCCTCTTCCCTCATCTGAATAGATCGTCTCAGAGACGACCGCATCCCCTTCAAAGATCCAACTAGGGAGCATGGCATGAGAGAGACTCGTCATGAGCTGGTTCCCCCCCAATATCCTGGCAATGTTCGTCACTCCCGTATTGATCGTCTCATATTGGATCATATGACGACCTTCATGGAGAGCAAGCAGATGCAGCCATGATTCACCCGAGAAGAAACTGTCATATGGCGATAGTTCCCATACAGTCCTAGCTACCGGTAATGATACATACCCTGAGGGAGAAGAGGATTCCCTTTCAAGAAGGACTGGCCATTCAAAGTTCCTCTTCGTTCCCATGATATCTCGATA
>CAZLZY010000411.1:0-2241 GCA_964564075.1 uncultured Spirochaetales bacterium | reverse complement strand
GTCTTTATATATAGTACTGTATTTAGTTCAGGATTTCAAATGATTTTTTGCATGTTATTGAATTTCAGATTAAATTGAAGTAAAACTGACAAATTGTTTTAACAAGAACAAAACAAGGAAAGCCAATGGTCTTAGGGCGTGAAAAGAGCTCCTCCGACTAGGGAGAAGCTCCAGTAACAGACGAGGGAAATGGGATTTTCTCTGACGAATATATCCTAAAAATCAAACTCCAGTTGTTTATCCTCCTCTACCTCTGGCAGGAGATGGAGAACCTTCCAGATTCGCCAACTCATGATCTTTTTCTCATAGAGTCCATACAAACCATAATATATGGAGTTTTTAACCAATTCAGAGTATTCGGGTGACCATGGAGGGATCTCTTGTCCCTTACCATTCCAGACCCCCATGTGGTAGTTGTCTATTCCAGGTCGAAAGAACCATGCATAACTTAGTGCTGTTCGAATACGAACTAACAGGGTAATAATCAACATTGCCACCACTCCTTTGTCACGATGCGAATCACCTCTGGGGTGACGACCTTTAATTTCTCATCCATGCCATATTTCAGAGCTAACAGACAGATGGTGTTGATGTTTCGTGGGATACCTCCTGAAGCCTGCGTGGCGGCGATGAGCGCTTGCTGAGAAAACAGGTCCTCCTGTCCTCCGGCGATGGTGGTGAGATGGTGCTTGATGTACCCCATACATTCCTGCTGAGAAAGGCTTTTCAGGTTATACCCGTTCATGACACGGTTCATCAGCGGTCTAGCATAAGGGTTGCGTAACTTGTCGAACAGGGTATCCTGACCACACATAACAATTGGCAGAATCCTGCTGTTATTGGGATTCTGCTGGCAGAGAAGATGGAGCTGAGCATACACATTTGGTTTGAATAAGTCACACTCATCGATGAACAACACTGGATTTCTTCCATCTGCACGAATCTGAGAGAATACCTCATAGATTTGCTTGAGCATGGTTGTCTGCTGGTTGGTTCGTGCAGGGATTCCCACAGCCTGCATGCATTGTCTGAGCATCTCTGTGAAGCTCCAGGAGCCGCCGCAGATATGGATGACCTGATACTGTTTCTTGGACATCTGGCTGATAGTGTAGCGCAGTGCAGTGGACTTCCCTGAACCGATTTCACCAATGATCACAAAGACCATCGCGTGAGAGATCGCGAAGATGCATCGTTCACTGATCTCGACCATGGAAGCGACTTTATAGAGCTGATCAACCGGCATATAACTAGCAAATGGTTGATGATGGAAGCCATAATAGGTCTTGATGTCATGATTACTGCTCATAGAACACCTCCAGTTGAATCAGGAAGCGCTCGGCGATGAGCTCGTGAATTCGCAATTTGATCGCACAGAGGGAGAATTCCTAGAGACGCCCCCTCATAGAAGGCTTCAATACGTTCCTTATCAGAGAATCTCAGATCAATCGAGAGCCCTGCATACCCGATGGGTACCTCATACAGGCGAGTGTTGAGACTGACCGTACGGGCAAGGGAGACTTTTCGCTTCTCATGAGATCTGAAGAATGGTAGCATTTCTGGAGGAGCAGGCCTGACTGCCTCTATCTCCTTCAGATACACCTCCAGAGGGCTGTCCTGGATCCCTGAATGGAATCTCCTGTTGTACTGCTGCTTATATGGCATCCAGGCTTTATTGAGCTCATAGAGCGAGATAGGATCTTTCCCAATCGTAGGAAGGAACTGCATACGAACGGTGGAGAAAAATCTCTCGATTTTCGCCTTTGACGTCGGAGCGTACGGTTTTGCATGAGAAAGTTGCACCTGAAGGGAAGCTAATCCGAGTTTTAGACGGTGATCCCGCATCGCAGAACCGTTATCCGTAAAAATTTTACGAGGCAGACCTCGAGAGGAGAACGCCTTTATAATGCAGTCGATCAGGCTTTCTGCCTTCTCATCAGGATAGAACTGTGCATAGGTGATGAGCCGACTTTTATCATCAATAAGGGCCCAGAGCTTTGCTGAGATTGTTTTTTCTTTTCCTGCAACCCTTATGGTGACCTTTGGTCCATTCATGGCGTCGAGCATTTATTCCGTTTACGGAATAAATGCTCTTACTCCGAACTTTATAATTACTCCGCGTTTTGGAAAGAATATACCAATAGAGCTCTTAACTGCTGAAATGACTGCTAAAATGCGGAGTAATCTATCAGCGTATTCCTAAAAGGCTAGCCCTCATATCTTCATATTCCTGAAGCTCCTCAC
>CAZLZY010000410.1:0-2243 GCA_964564075.1 uncultured Spirochaetales bacterium | reverse complement strand
CAGTAGTGTTCTTCTCGACCCTGATCTTCGGTTCTATCTTCATCATGCTGATGATCATCTTCTTAGAACCTGTTCTGCGATTCTTTGGGGCAACAGATGAGATCATGAGGTACTCGAAGGACTATGGTTTCTATATCCTCCTTGGTAGTATCTTCACGATGGGTAACATGTGTCTGAACAACCTGCTTCGTGCAGAGGGGAGTGCTAAACTCTCGATGATCGGGATGGGAGTCGCATCCTTATTGAATATTCTATTGGATCCTCTTTTCATCTTCGTACTCGATCTTGGTGTAGCAGGTGCTGCCATGGCGACCTCAATCTCAAAAATGATAGGATTCATTATCCTGTTCTCCCATTTTATGAGAGGAAGGACGATCCTAAAGATCTCTTTTAAGAGCTTCAAGCCAAGTCGGAAGATCTATAGAGCTACTAGTAAAGTGGGGATCCCTACATTCTTCAAACAGGTTCTCGTAAGTCTTTCGATGGGAGTACTCAATCAGGCCTCTGTACAGTATGGTGGGGCAGTCTTACTTGCCTCTGTCGGTATCGTCACTAAGATCTCCATGCTCCCGATGTTCGTGACCTTCGGCCTCGGTCAGGGCTTTCAACCTGTTGCAGGTTATAATATCGGTGCAGGTAACAAGGCTCGGGTAGTAGCAACGGTCAAGTATGCATTACTGATCAATTTCATCGCAGCTGCCATCTGTAGTTCTATCATGATCATATTCGGGTTGCAGATCCTCAGTCTCTTCAAGCCTACGGCAGAGGTAACAGCTTTTGCTATGATCGGACTTCGTTTCAGTGCCTTAGCATTGCTACTGATGTCGTTCTCTAATACCTTGATGGTATTCTATCAAGCGTTGGGGAGGGGGAAGGAATCACTTCTTCTCTCAGTCGCTCGACAGGGAATATTTCTTATACCGATCGTCTTGATACTTCCTAGATTCCTGGGAACGACCGGCATCTTAGGTGCCCAGATGATAGCAGATGTCCTCACGCTTACGCTTACTCTTATGATGATCATTCCCTATATCAAGAGTGGTAGATTCTCAGCTGATGTCGAGGCTCATGCTCCAGCAGTGAAGAGCGTATCCTAAGAGTTCTGATCATCAAAGAAGAAGCTACGAAAGGTCATGGAGAAAGAACTTAAGAGAGCTCCATAAAAGAAAAGGTACCTGACAGACTGCCAGGTACCTCAAACACTAGTTTACCTATCTGTCTTGGTGATTATTTCGTGTAGAGCTTACCTGGTACCTGATATACTTCCTGTGAAGGTATGGTCCCTGCAAGGTAGTCTTCGATCAGGTCTGCAAGCTGTGATGCCATAGCATCAAAATCTTGTTCGATAGTTCCTACGAAGGGTCCGCCCTTGTCGATCTCAGCTTTTGCGAAATCTGTTCCATCGATACCAACGACTTTCACAGTCGTGATCCCGGCAGCTTCTAGGGCCTGAGTCGTACCATATGCTGGTTCATCCCATCCTGCCCAGATACCTGCGATATCATCATTTGCGGTGAGGACATCTTCAGTGATCGTTCTTGCATTCTCTACTGGTCCCGGTACATCGATATGGAACTTGTTCACGATAGTGATTCCTGGGTAACTTGAAAGAACCTCTTCAGCTCCCACTGCTCGTGCACGTACTCCTGGATGTGGGTCATGAGTATACATGATCACATTTCCCTTTCCTCCGATCGCTTCTGCTAATACTTTAGCTGTCTGCTTTCCAAGGTCTGAGTTGTCAGAGGTGATGTTTAGTACCACACCATCTGCAATTCCTGCATCAAGACCGAATACTGGGATACCTGCCTCTTTTGCAGAGTTGATCCCTTTGGTCATCTGTGCTGGGTCTCCCATTCCTAATACGATAGCATCAACCTGTTGAGCTACGGCATCTTCGATTCTACTGACAACCATCCCGAAGTCCCCTGCTGTATCAGCAACAGTGACTTTCCAGCCTTTTGCCTTCGCATCCTCTTTGAACTGTTCGATGACAAAAGCAGTAGTCGCATTTGCCATATAGGGGGTTACCACAGCTACTGTTATAGTATCAGACTGTTCTTGCGTTCCACCTGACCAGATTGGAGCTGCCCCACAGAGCAGTACCATCATGATCACCATCACATTTCTCATTTTTCTCATCTTGTTACTCCTTATATTTCGTAAGCTAGATTCGCAATATGTTGAAACTCATCCTGCAGAGCAGGGTAGAGTCTTTTGAAGACGGTAAGTTGTTCCTGATA
>CAZLZY010000409.1:0-2252 GCA_964564075.1 uncultured Spirochaetales bacterium | reverse complement strand
ATATTCTGTATAATTGGCCTTCCATTTCTGAATAATTTCGAGCCCCTTAGCAAGTATAAGTTATCTACATTAATAAACTACCAAAGTGAGTCTATTTAGCAAATAGTTTCCAATATTCATTCCGTCTTGACAAAAAGCGGGGCATTAGTTAGATTACCACGGTATCGAAATAAAACGATACTAATTTTGGCCTATTGTGTAATTGGTAGCACAGCGGATTCTGGTTCCGTCAGTGAGGGTTCAACTCCTTCTAGGCCAGCTATTTTGGTCCCTTCGTCTATCGGCTAGGATGGAAGATTCTCAGTCTTCAGAGAGGGGTTCGATTCCCCTAGGGACTATATGCCAGCCTTTTAGAGGCTGGCTTTTTTACGTTGAAATTTAATTTCACAAGGAACGCTATATGATTACAGTAACAGAACTTGGATTAGCATTTGGAAGTAGACACCTATTCAAGAATGTAAATATTAAATTCACTCCTGGCAATTGCTATGGAGTCATAGGAGCCAATGGTTCGGGAAAGTCAACTTTCTTGAAGATCCTTTCAGGAGACCTCGAACATGATTCTGGTACGATCAACATCACACCAGGAGAGAGAATGGCTGTTCTCCAGCAGGATCACTTCGCCTATGATAAGTTCACGGTAATGAGTACTGTCATCATGGGATTTAAGAAACTCTATGCGATCATGACTGAACGAGATGAGGTCTATTCAAAAGAGGATTTTACCGAAGCCGATGGTCTACGTGCAGCAGAGCTCGAATCAGACTTCGCTGATCTTGGAGGCTGGGAGGCAGAGGCTGAAGCAGGCGCGATGCTTGACGGTCTAGGAATCGGTGTTGATCTTCATGAAAAACTCATGGGAGATGTTGATGGTACGATCAAAGTACGAATCTTATTGGCACAGGCTCTCTTTGGTAACCCTGATATTCTTCTACTCGATGAGCCTACGAACCACCTTGACCTTGAATCGATCAACTGGCTCGAAGATTTTTTGATGAACTTCAATAATACAGTCATCGTCGTATCTCATGACCGTCACTTCCTCAATAAAGTAACTACTCACATCGTAGATATCGACTACAGTAAGATTCAGCTCTATGTAGGTAACTATGATTTCTGGTATATGGCAAGTCAACTTGCGAACAAGCAGAGAAGAGATGACAAGAAGAAAAGTGAAGATAAGATCTCAGAACTCAAAGATTTCATCCAGAGATTCTCCTCAAACGCCTCTAAAGCGCGACAGGCGACTAGTAGAAAGAAACTCATAGATAAACTCACCATCAATGATATAAAGCCTTCTTCACGTCGTTTCCCCTATGTTGGGTTCAAACCAGATCGTGAATGTGGGAATATCATCCTTGATATCAAGAATATCTCGAAGACTATTGACGGTGTGAAGGTCCTTGATAACTACTCTATGACCGTACAGCCAGGAGATAAGATCGCTTTTGTCGGTAATAATCATATCGCAAAATCTACGCTGTTCGAGATCATCACAGGGAACTTGGAACCTGATATGGGAAGTTTTGATTGGGGAGTCACTATATCAAAAGGTTATTTCCCTAAAGATAACAACTCCTTCTTCGAGAATGATTATAGTATCACCGATTGGCTACGGCAGTTCTCAGTAGAGAAAGACGATACCTATATCAGAAGCTTTCTTGGAAGGATGCTCTTCTCAGGCGATGAAGCTCTCAAAAGCTGTACCGTGCTCTCCGGAGGGGAGAAGGTACGTTGTATGCTCTCGAAACTGATGCTCTCAGGTTCGAATACCCTCGTATTCGATGAACCAACGAGTCACCTTGACCTTGAGGCGATCAATGCCTTGAACAATGGTCTGATGGAATTTACCGGATGTATCCTCTTCTCAAGTCATGACCATCAGTTCGTTGAGACTGTGGCAAATAGGATTATAGAGTTCACTCCTGGTAATGTGATCGACAGGAGCATGAAGTTCGACGAGTATCTCGTTGATGAAGGTATCAATAATCTTCGTGATAAACTTTATCATGGACATAGTAGCGTAGCGATATAGATCTGGAGGAGTCATGCTGTTAGCGATTGACATCGGAAATTCTCATATTGCCATAGGTCTGAACACAGAAGAGCTATGGGTTGAACATTGGAGAATCTCAACTGATCCTAGGCGAACAGCGGATGAATATACTTCTCAGCTCTATTCTATGATGGTACAGAAACACATCGATCCCCAGAGGATCGATGGAGTGGTCATCAGCAGTGTAGTCCCAGAA
>CAZLZY010000408.1:0-2256 GCA_964564075.1 uncultured Spirochaetales bacterium | reverse complement strand
TATACCCTAAATTCCCCGCATTTTTACAGTATACGGCTTCAGTTGTTTTGACTGTATTTATACATTTTCCCCATCTTCCAGAAGGTCGTGACCAAAGGTTGCATACAGCTCTTTTTGCTGTTTAGTCGGTGCCTTGAGGAGTTTAAAACCTTCGGGAGTTGTCTTGATTCTTACATTTGCCATTTTTTTCATCGCTTTATCCAAAGGCAGGTGATAGCCATCAAGTAACGGCCTCAAATCATTCGACAGTTTGGCTCGCAAGATTTGGGCAATGAAAAGCATAAAGATCTTCCCATCAACAGTAGTGTCTGAATGTACCCGAAGCCTGTTTGCATCAAGATAGATTTTCAATTGGTAGAACAGTTTCTCATCCGCATCCTTGGCCCGATAGTAGTACAATATATCTGCAGCATTCATTTCAGCATCATTGGTGAAGATGAAGAAAAATCCCGCATATCTGGTTTTCTCGTTCATTGAGAGAATAAAGTACTTGGCATACCTTTTAAGCCTGGGAGCCTTAGGCATTCTCTTTAGTTTTGAAAGTTCCTTTTCCAGTCTTGTCAGTTTTTCGCTCAATGTCTGTGTTTCTAAGGTATGCATCTGCTGATTGAATCCAACAAGCATATGTCCCTTGACTCCATACAGCTCATAGGGGCTGAATTTACCAAATTCCCCCTTACAGCTTAACATATTCTCCATAAGTGTCAGCTCATTCTTATCTGCATTTGCTGCAAGTTCAATCGCCAGTTCCCTGTATCCGGGAACTCCCACAGTAAATGACTTGGTGTTCTTTTCCAGTAGGGAAAAACAGGTAGGGTCACAAAATCCTCCATCCATCACCATCTTGACGTTTTCCAATCCCATAGACTGGGCAAGTTCAAGAATATAGGGTAGTTCAGTTTTATCAGGCACACTGCCTTCATAGCAGGCATAGGTTAATGGCATCTTGGTGTTTTCACTGCAGAACATACCCAGATTTATCTGTGGGAGTTTCTCATGGTCCCTATTATATCCATATTCCACTGAAACTATGAGATTCGAATAGCTTGATAACGAGGTGACATCGTAGCAGATGATTTGGTCCCTTCCTGCCATTGCCGCCCAGTCTTTTTTGAAATTGTGTACAGCCGAGACATCCTTTCCAACTGTCTTGAACAGTCTGCTTGAACCCTGGCTGGTAATGAGTGGAAGTGTATAGGGTAGATATGCTGTTTCCATCCAGTCGTCGATATCATTCATGATGGAAGTTTCATTACAGGTACAATACATCGCACAGACCAATAGTCTGTTGACTATAGCATCTGGAAAGTACTTTTTGAGCAGCTTCACCACGCCCAGGTCAGTAAGGACATGGTGACAGAGGCTAGTATACCCGAAAGATTGAACATCTTCTGTGAAAAGTCTGGGTTCAATGTTGTTGAGCTCAAAGTAGTTGTCATTGGGAATCAGCAGATCCTTTTGCTCATCAAGGAGTCCGATTGCTTTCGATGTGTGTCCGGCTTTCCCGTTTTCATTGGATCTGTAGTGATCGGTATATTGATAGATATAAATCTTGGTCTTTTGCTTATGTCTATAGGTCCCTTTAGGAAGTTCAAAACGTTCGTTTTTGTATATTGACATGTTCGTCCCCCGGTATACTATAATATACAGGGGGACGAAGAAAGATTATCCTTTCTGAAACATGAGAGAACATCCTTAATGATCGATTTCACGGTGCAAAGATATAAATATTTGTCTACTGCATTATTACGGGGAATTTAGGGTATAAAGGGATATTTCACCTATCATGTAAACTTTGATAATACCATATAGATTGAAAACTTTCAGAGCTTCTTACTTATTGATCATACTTGAGAGAGCTGGTAAAGGTCAGCACGAAATTGGATTATACTTCATATCGATCTTTGATAAGAACTCAGCTCTGAATTTTACTGGAGTTATCTGATGTACTTGAAGACTGCTACAATCATTAAAAAGCATGAAAGCTGACAATTCTTTCTTCAATGCCTGTAGGAATGGTTCAGTTAGTCTGAAATCCAGTTCTAGAGCAAGATGATTGATATTCAAAAGTGCCTGTTTTCTATTCGCATTACAATCCATTCTTCCAACAAGTCTTCCATCCCACAGGATCGGTAGGGAGAAGTATCCGTACTTGCGTTTTGCTTCAGGGAAGTAGCATTCTAATAGATAGTCGAACTCAAAGATTGCTTGTGTTCTCTTTCTTTGAATGATCAAATTATCAAAGGGTGAGAGTAT
>CAZLZY010000407.1:0-2261 GCA_964564075.1 uncultured Spirochaetales bacterium | reverse complement strand
CTCGAAGAGGATTCTCAAACCATCCTTTTAAGATTGAATATACTGTTGTCTCTCTTTCAGAGATCTCCAAGGCTTTTGCTGATGGGGATACTATTACTCTTGAAGCATTGAAAGAGAAGAGGATTGTCAAAGGTAAGAACGTTCTAGTAAAGATCCTTGCAAACGGGGAGATTGATAAGAAGGTTATTATCGAAGGATTGAAGGTATCTGGTAGCGCTGCTGAGTTAATCACAGCTGCTGGCGGAGAGATTAAATAGATTTAAAAAGAGGGGATCGATGGCTAACTCATTGGTTGAGGTTTTCAGAATAAAAGAGCTTCGGAAAAGAATTGGTTTTACTGCTATCATGTTGGTTATATTCCGACTTGGTGCAACACTTCCGATTCCCGGCATCAATGTAAATGCATTACAAGTCTATTTCATGACTTCCGGTTCAACAGCAGGTATCGGTCTAACCGAATACCTGGACTTCTTTGCCGGTGGTGCATTCAAGAACTTCTCAGTCTTCATGCTTGGTATCATGCCGTATATTTCGACACAGATTATCATGCAGCTTATGTTGATTATCTTCCCTAGCCTCAAGGCATTATCCCAAGAGGATGGCGGAAGGAAGAAGATTCAGAAAATTACAAGATATGGAACAGTTGGTATGTGTATCATTCAGTCATATGTAGTGACTGTATATGCAAAATCAATACCAGATGCGATTACATTAAACTTTACGGCTTATACGTTAATTGCAATGCTTACCGTAACCACAGGAACTATGTTCCTCGTATGGATTGGTGAGCAGATCACGGATAAAGGTATCGGAAACGGTGTCTCTTTGATCATCTTCTCAGGTATTGTTGCTAGGATCCCTAACGCAATTGTTACATTAATTAAGAGTGTTCGGAGTGGAACATTGAATGCCGTTGCCATTATTATTGTATTGGCAATGTTCATTTGTGTTGTCGCACTGGTCATATATGAACAACAGGGACAAAGAAAGATCCCAGTGCATTATGCTAAGAGAGTTGTTGGGAGAAAGATGTACGGCTCACAGAGTACTTACATCCCATTCAAGATCAACCCATCGGGAGTAATTCCGGTAATCTTTGCATCAGCGCTGCTTTCCTTCCCATTGCAGATTGCAACATCCCTCGGGCCAGAGGTTGAATGGTTGGCAAGGTTTGCAAATTGGTTAAGACCCCAGGGTACCCCGTATCTAATTATCTACACCCTGTTTATTATCCTGTTTGCATTTTTCTATACACAAGTTTCTTTGAATCCAACTGAGATCGCTCGGCAGATTCGAGAAAATGGTGGTTCGATTCCTGGAATCAGATCAGAGAAAATAGAAGAGTATCTGACAAGGGTCTTGAATAGAATTGTATTCCCGGGTTCATTATTTCTGGCGTTTATTGCGCTGATCCCGACGTTAATGCAAAAGTTCTTCAATTTCCCAGCATCTGTGGCGATGTTGTTGGGTGGTACTTCACTGTTGATCATGGTAGGTGTAGACCTAGATACCATGAGTCAGGTAGAAGGACATATGAAGATGCATCATTCAGATGGGTTAGTTAAGAAAGGCCGAATCAAATCCAGGAATCTATAGAGGTGTACTATGAAAGTTAGAGCAAGTGTTAAACCTATTTGCGATAAGTGTAAGGTGATCAGAAGAAGAGGCGTAGTCCGAATCATCTGTGAGAATCCTAAACACAAACAAAGACAAAAATAAGAGACTAAAGTTTTAGGACTCTTGAATGACGAAAAGATTGATTATTATATAGGAGGCCAGTTACATGGCGAGGATTGCGGGTATTGATCTTCCTAATAAAGCAACAAAGATTTCTTTGACCTATATCTTTGGAATTGGTCGGACATCAGCTGTCGAGATCTGTAAAAAAACAGGTATCGATCCCGATACTAAGATGAATGCGTTATCAGCTGAACAGGTCAATGATCTGAGAAAGACCATTGAAAACGACTACAAGGTTGAAGGCCGTCTTCGAACTGAAGTCGCACTAAACATCAAGAGATTGATGGACATCGGTTGTTACCGAGGTTTGCGACACAGACGAGGCTTACCTGTACGTGGACAGAGAACAAAAACAAATGCACGTACAAGAAAGGGTAAGAAGAAGACAGTTGCCAATAAGAAGAAATAAGAGGAGATACGAAGTTGGCTAAGGCTAAAAGAAAAACCAAGAAGACTGTATACGAAGGTAAAGTATTTATTCAGGCTACTTTTAACAACACCATAGTAACAGTAACTGACTT
>CAZLZY010000406.1:0-2262 GCA_964564075.1 uncultured Spirochaetales bacterium | reverse complement strand
TTGGTTCTTTAGAAGTACTTAAAGGTATAGACCTCGTTATTGATAAAGGTGATATCGTATCGGTCATCGGCCCATCAGGGTCGGGAAAGAGTACCCTGCTACGTTCACTCATTCATCTTGAGAAAGCTGAACATGGGAATATACTCATTGAGGGTGCACACATATTGGAGGAACGAGATAATAAACTCATTCCTATCAGTGAGTCTGAGATACGGAATCGTTGTAAGAAGCTTGGGATGGTATTTCAAAGCTTCAACCTGTATCCTCATAAGACAGCATTAGAGAATGTGATCGAAGCACCTATGGTCGTAGCGAAAGTCCCTAAAGCAAATGCTATTGCTCATGGTGAAGAGTTATTGAAGAAGGTTGGACTCTCAGATAAACGGAACACCTATCCCTGTTACCTCTCTGGAGGGCAGAAACAGCGTGTAGCGATCGCTAGAGCTCTAGCGATGAACCCTGACATCCTTCTATTCGATGAACCCACAAGTGCCCTAGACCCAGAACTCATCGGAGAGGTACTACAGGTCATAAAAGAACTCGCTAGTGAACATATGACCATGATCATCGTCACACATGAGATGACCTTCGCAAAAGAGGTCTCAGACAGAGTGATCTTCATGGATGAAGGTAAGATCCTAGAGGACGCCCATCCTGACAAGCTCTTCAATGATCCTGATCATCCACGAATCAAGACATTCCTTGATAAGATGCTCTAAAAAAGGTCTGAATCAGCAACTGATCCAGACCTCCTTGTTAACTCTCATCAACCTCTAATCTATGTCCACTCAGCGAGTAACTCTGCAATCTCTTCGATCGTATTCGTATCACCTTGTGAAGGTGTTGCCATAGCATCATACTCATCATTGAGCCATTTGAGGATGATCAATGCTTCATCATGATCACTCATGTCCTGAAGTTTCTTGTTCGTATACTCAGGAGAGTATTCATAGCCCAGAGATCCTTCAAAGAACTGTATCTTCTCAAATTCCTTAGTTTTCTTATTGAAATTCTTGGTCTCACCTTTGATCTTTCCCTTTCTATCTTTCTGCTTCCAGTTTCTTTTCCAGAGATTCTCAGCAAGACTCTGATAATAGGAGAATTTCAGATCATCACCAGCATAGACATCAATAGCTCGACGGGTGAAAGATACTGCGTAGACCGAATTACCAAAAGAGAGAGGCCATCCCGGTAGTAGCATATGAAGTCTACCGAAGACATACCATGCATCAGCATAGAGCTTATCATACTCTACGACTTTGAAGAGGTCTTTCTTCATAGGATCTGCTTTGAACAGAGAATCTAGTATACCTTTAGTCTCTCCCCATCTGCCCACATTCGAGGATTTCCAGTAATAGGCATCTGCTGAAGGTTTCAGATCAATAGCCTTTATTGCTAAATCCCTACCTTCATTGAACATCTTGAGAAGAGTGTCCTTATCAGTTCCAGCTCGTTCTTCATCATCAGTGCTAAAGAGTTTTAAACGAGCCATTCTCCAATACACTTCAGCCTTGTCACCATCACTGCTTACTGATGATACTAGGTCCTCGAGAAAATCAAATCCTTCGATATATTGTTCATCATCATACATTGCATCTGCTTGAGCCAACGTGTCAGAGATACCAGCAAATAATGCGGGCATGACGAACAGGCATAATACTGCGATAGATATCCATCGTTTCATGATTTACACTCCTTTTATTACATGATTCAGGTAAATTCCTATAATGATTATAACAGAGATTCATTATTACTCTATGAAAAAAACAAAAAACCGAGGGGCAACCCTCGGCTTCATGTATTTTTAGATCCTATTATTTTGCTAGGTAGAATTCTTTCTTCAAGAAATCTAGATCGATCCCTGGATAAATTGGGTATACATCAAGAAGTGTCTTGACTCGAGCTCGAGCTTCAACGATGATGGCCTCATCTATCTTATATTTTGCTTTACTTGGTTTACCTGCATTCTTACCTTTGGTAAGGATCTTAGGGCTAGTACCTTCAAGAACGATCTTCACGATCTTTGCGATCTCTTTCATTTGTTCTTCACCCATACCCAAAGTAGTGATCGCGGGAGTACCGATTCTTAATCCACTCGTATACCATGGACCATTTGGATCGAAGGGAAGAGCATTCCTGTTCAAGGTAACACCACATTCTCTGAGAACACTCTCAGCCTGACGGCCATTGATCCCGAAGGAACGAACATCCAGCAACATCAGGTGGTTATCAGAACCTCCTGTAGCTATGGTGATCCCCTCT
>CAZLZY010000405.1:0-2265 GCA_964564075.1 uncultured Spirochaetales bacterium | reverse complement strand
ATATTCCCACCTATGGGACGACCTCTGTAGCTCAGATGGTATTTGCCCATATCCTGCAGCTCACACAGCATATCAGTGAACATGCAGCTAGTGTACGTGACGGTCAGTGGACGAACTCTATAGACTTCTGTTACTGGAACACCCCACTCATAGAACTTGCCGGTAAGACCATAGGGATCATCGGATACGGTAAGATAGGTAGAGAGACTGCTAAGATCGCCTCAGCCTTCTCTATGAAGGTCCTAGCGTATGATCTGTATGCAGAGGTGGTAGAAGAAGATGAGATCGCAGAGTACAGGAAATTAGATGATATCTTCTGTGAGTCAGATTTCATCTCATTGCATTGTCCTCTCTTTCCCGAGACAGAAGGGCTCGTCAATGAAGAAAGACTATCACTGATGAAAGAAAGTGCCTTCCTCATCAATACCAGTAGAGGCCCTCTTGTAAACGAACAGGCATTAGCTGACGCACTTAATAGCGGGAAGATAGCGGGAGCAGGATTGGATGTCGTATCTAGGGAACCTATCAAAGAAGATAATCCTCTTCTCACTGCGAAGAACTGCTTTCTCACCCCTCACATCGCCTGGGCAACCGCCGATGCACGAGGAAGACTCCTTGATACTGCCGTTGATAATGTACGTCAGTTTCTAGGTGGGACTCCTGTCAATGTAGTTTAGTGATCACACATGAGTAGAACACTATTGAAGTTGTACTTCAATAGTGTTCTGTGATTTAATGAATATATGAGTACTAGAACTGTTAAAACATATATTATGGAGTTGGCGAAATATTTTCCTGTGATAACGATAACAGGACCGAGACAGGCTGGGAAAACAACCTTGGCGAGGCAATGTTTCCCAGATTATCGATATTGTTCTCTTGAGAATCCTGAAATTCGATTACTTGCAGAAACTGATCCAAAAGGATTTCTCGATACATATGATACCCGTATAATCATCGATGAAGTACAGAGGGTTCCCATATTACTTTCCTATATCCAGGAAATAGTTGATACAAGAAGGTATAAAGCTGATTTTATTCTTACTGGGTCTCATTAACCTCAATTAGCACAATCAATATCTCAATCTCTAGCTGGTAGAACAGGTCTAGTTAGACTATATCCATTCTCACAAAGTGAATTGAAAGAAGCAAAAGGATCTTTAAGTGCTTTGGATTATTGTTTTACCGGTTTCTATCCTGTGATACACACCGAAAAAGTCCCTCCAGAAATCTTTTACCCAAACTATTATCAGACCTATGTAGAGCGAGATGTACCTCAACTGATACATATAAAGAATACGAGACAATTCCAAACATTCATCCGTCTGATTGTAGGTAGAATAGGACAGTTGGTTAACTATAACTCGTTATCTGCTGATATTGGGATATCAAATAATACGATCAAAGAATGGATCTCAATTCTAGAGGCCTCTTTCTTGATATGTATTCTTCCTCCCTACTATAAGAACATGAAAAAACGTCTGGTAAAATCTCCAAAGATCTATCTGACAGATACCGGTTTATTATGTAACTTATTAGGTATCGAAAATTCAGACCAAGTAGCACGAGACCCATTACGAGGGAATATCTTTGAGAATCTCGTAGTCATGGATATTTTAAAGGAGTTCCATAATCGAGGTATTCAACCTAAGATCTATTTTCTAAGAGATTCAAAAGGATTTGAGATCGATCTCCTCATAGAACATAATGGGATTATTAAGCTTATAGAGATCAAATCTTCGTCAACATGGCATAAGAGCTTTCATACAAACCTCAAGGCAGCAGAGCAGTTGTTCGAAGGGGAGATAGAACTCTATCTCATCTACTCAGGAACTGAACAGATGAAACTAGATGGGGTTCAGATCCTACCAGCAGGGGAAATACCTAAGATTTTTTAACCAAACAGTATATTCACTGCCTTCCTGACCAATACCACTAGAGGCTGCTTGTAGGGGAACCTTCATTAGCTGATGGGGAGGGGGATAATATCTTTGGGATATAACGAAAAAACGTTGTAGGAACAAATTATTTCTTCACAGTAAAGAATAATAAAAATATATGTTGCATTGGGTATTCTGTGCGATTACACTATTGGTTATGAGCATTACTGTGTTAACCACTGAAGAACAAAATCATAAACCTTATAGAATTAATCAGAATTTAACTTTGGAAATTCTCAATATCATAAAACAAAAAGCTAGGATAGGCCTCTTTCCATTAGAGAATATTCTACTAGAGATCACTACGCTAGTTCGTAGGTTAGCT
>CAZLZY010000404.1:0-2267 GCA_964564075.1 uncultured Spirochaetales bacterium | reverse complement strand
CCCAAGAGGGAAACATATAGGAGAAAGGATACTTAGTCTCTGGAGAGTGGTTGAAGATCTTCAGAGTCGCCTCTACTAATATTCCGAACGCACCCTCGTTTCCTTTCATGATATCATTGATCTTAGGGCCAGTCGCACTTGCGATGAAACTCTCTGTTTCGAAGGAACCCTTCGGAGTCACCCATCTCTGAGAGATCACAAGATCTATTGCATCACCATAATATGAGGATTCCTGGCCAGCTCCACAGGTGACTATCCAACCACCAACAGTAGAATACTCAAAGGATTGGGGAAAATGACCATTCGTATAGTTCCTAGAAGTCCCAAATAGATCAATCGCATGATTCAATGCATCTTCATAAGCTGGTCCTGTGATACCTGCTTGAACGGTTGCACTCTTGTTGAGCTCATTGACCTCAATAACCTTGTTCATGTGGGTCTTCAATACCAGAGAGACACCCCCTTTGGGAGCACTTACCCCAAGATTGACTGTTGAACCAGCTCCAAAAGGAATGATGGGAAGCTCATGTTCGTCGCAATAGTTCACGATCTTCTCAACATCACTGGTATCTTTTGGATGTAGGACTACATCAACGAGATCGTGAGTTTGTCCTACTCTAAGTTCTAGAGCCTCTTCTACCGTCTTCCCATAAGAGTAGAGTACTCTCTGATAATCCTCAGTAGAGACATTATCTTTCCCAAGGATACGCTTAAAATAGGTAAGATGCCTCGTTTCGATCTTTGTAGCTTGGTCTTGATGCAATGCTACGATCTCATCTCCTGCATTGGTAACTGAAGTGAAAGCTAGATCATCAAGGTCGAAGTTCTCTTTCATTGCTTGATATAAACCGCTGTTAGGATGTTTGAATCCTTTTGGATCACCCCATTTGAATATGGATCTAAAACTCTTCTCAATTGGTTCTGATTCTCTCCAATCTGGTCTGAATGTCTGTTTTTTACTCATCTTTAACTCCTAGATATCTGGGTAATGTGTTATTTCACCTATTTGCTGATACAGACCCTTCAGTGATGGGAATATCTGTTCATACACGTTGAATAATCTTTTATAGATTTCATGATCCTTCTTATTTGGTTTGAACGTATCGGTATATTTGACCATATGCAGCACTGCATCTTCAACTGATGCATATACTCCTATACCTACTTCGACGATAGCAGCAGCGCCGAGGCCCGAAGTCTCAGCAGTAGCGCCCCGGAGAATAGGCAAACCGAAGATGTCAGCTGCGATCTGACAGATCCCCTCACTCCTACTTGCGCCACCTGATACAGTCAGCACCTCTATACTCGTATGAGTGACTCTTTCGATCTTCTTCATTCCCCCAAGGAGTGCAAAGCAGAGTCCTTCTATCATAGATCTATAGATATGTGCCTTGGTATGAACTGATCCAAAACCGATGATAGCCCCTTTTGCAGTCGGGTTCTTTAACCCAGGAGACCAATAGGGTTGGGTCAATAAACCCATAGACCCTGCAGGAACTTTCTTAAGCATCGTATTCAATAGTTCTTCTGGACTCTTTCCCGTTCTCTGCGATTCCTGAATCTCTTTGAACCCGAATTGTTCCTTGAACCAAGAGATCATCCAGAACCCTCTGAAGATCTCTATCTCAGGGTTGAACATTCCTTTTATGGAGGCAGGATAGGCTGGGATGAATCGAAGTGGTTCTACATATCTATCGGTAGTAGTCTGTATTGTAGCTGTCGTACCAAAACTCAAAGAGCCTTTACTTTTGTCAACGACTCCCATACCGATCGTCTCACATCCCTTGTCAGAGCCACAGGCAATCACGGGAGTCCCTATCGGCAATCCACTGATCTTTGCGAACTCATCAGTTACCCTTCCTAGGATCTCACTAGGATAATAGAGGGTAACGAGTTTTTCTTTCTCTATCGGATAGAGCTTGGCCGTAATATCACCTTTACCAGCCCAACGCTGTTTCTTGTAATTGAAGGGAATATGTCCAATCTGAGATGCGGTAGAATCACCGGAGAAACCTGTGATACGTCTATTGAGAAACCCTGAAAGCTGAACGTAAGTATCTGTCTTCTCCCAGATCTCTGGTTCATATTCTTTAATCCAGTTACTCTTACCTTCTCGTTGTAATTTTCTTATCGTGTCACTCATACCGATCAATGAGTAGATCTGTCCCATAAAAAGACCTGGTTCATATATGTTATGAGCTTTTCTTTGATCTAACCAGAGGATAGCATCCCGTAAAGGTTTTCCTTTAGCATCAAGACAGACCATT
>CAZLZY010000403.1:0-2267 GCA_964564075.1 uncultured Spirochaetales bacterium | reverse complement strand
CGATGATGAATCCTCTTGGAGTACAAAGGTTTGGGGAGGTATATCTCTCTAGCAGATATTACTGCTACTCTGCGTTCCTATTATATGAGGAGACCCCCTATTGTTGGAGAGACACCAATAATAGGGGGTTATTTTGTCTAGAAACAGCACATTACAGGAATTGAAAGAATCTAGCTGCACATGCTCATCTTCGTAATATTTCATATGGGTTCCTATCTGTTTTTTATGTTTCATAGCTGAAACTGATTTGTGTTTCTTCCAGAGTGCATATATAATGATCATATAGAGTTAGTCGAACTCATCTTTACCAAAAGAAACGAATAAGGGATAGATATGTTAGAAAAAAATGATTCAAAGAATTTAGGAACATACTTCGTGTACTCATACTTGCTATTTTGGATATTACTTGGAATTACCGGGTATCTCATATCCATAGAGATTCCTCTTCTGCTTCAGAATGTAATTAAAAATGTATGTGCCTGGACTCCCACATTTGTTATTCTCATAATGTTTAAGAAACTGTTTCCACACACCACATTCAAAGAATATCTCAAATTGAATTTCATGAAGAAAATTAAACCATCAATGTTTCTCGTAACACTTTTATTACAGATATTGATCATTACTGTTACAGTTTTTGCCTTTTTTATCGTAAACGGTAAGTCTCTGAATACCATAACATTCATCAGTGCTTCAGCCATTCTTCCAGCTTTCATCATGGCCTTATTGAGTGGGGCCCTTGGGGAAGAGTTAGGATGGAGAGGTTATGCTTTAAATATGCTACAAAAGAAATATATCCCACTCACAGCTGGTCTCATATTAGGTGTGATCTGGGGATTATGGCATCTTCCACTCATGATCTTATCCGGATATGTAGGTATGGAATTAGTATATTATATGATTTCTTTTATGGTCGCCGTTGTATCATTTTCTGTCATAATCACCTTCTTCTACAATAAGAGTAAAAATATTCTGATAGCTATGTGGATGCATTTCTGGTTCAACTTCTTATTGACGATCGTGATAATTGATTTACTACCGATGTTAATATACATGTCACTTGGATACTTGGTTCTCGCAGTCCTGATAGTACTACTTAAAAAGGATGAATTACTAAAAAAAGAGCTACAAACAACATAAACCTTTATGTAGGTATCTCATTAGGCTCAACTTAAAATCACATGCTTCAAGTCCTATAGGCTCACTAGTACCGCTACCGCTGGACAGCAGCTTCACGGTTTCCTAGTGCTACCGCCCCTAGTAATATCAGAACGATTGCCAGTGGCACACTGAAACGAGAGAAGGCAGAAGGAAAGATCCCATTGAAGAACCAGAAGTGTGAGATGATCGGGATGATTTGGATGGGAATCTGTTGAATCGGGATCAGCATAGAGACATGGCCCAATGCAAAAGCTTTCTGAGTGATCGTTATGGAATATATATTGATCAATAACAGGTACACTGCACTAATGAACAGGTAGGGAAGATTGATTGACCCTATCCCGCTTTGGGTGAAGACCGAGGCATGGTATGACAGCGGTGCAACGATAATATTACTCAACCCATAGAGAAAGCCTCCAGAGACACTGAATAGTATTGCCTTAAAGAAGAGTCTCTTATGCTGAAATAGTCCTATAACAAGTGCTAATAACGCAATACCACTTAGCCCCCCCCAATACCATAAGGTCTTAGCAAAGAAGGATGGATCCATCCAAGGAACCTCTTCAGTATTGATCGAGAGCTTTGAGATACTCAATAGAAAGACACCTAAGATGATAGCACCTATACCAAGATACTCTTTTAATCCATTCTTCTCACCAATGAATTTCGAAGCTCCGATAGGTATCAAGATCATTCCTATTGCAGCTAATCCAGGGATAAGAGTAGGACCGATAAGAGCCTGTCCTGCGATGATAAGGACCAAAACGAATATACCTGTGCCTATCACGCTTAATAACCAGAGAGGACTCCTTAGGAGCTGTCTCATAAGAGGTTTAGTATGATCAGCCTTCAAGATAGTGAATTTCTGGACTAGTGCTGATGAGCTTTGTATGATCCCGATCAATAGACCGATGCCAATTCCTAGAAGATATCGCATAATACTCCCTTTTTGATTCGTATCTTCTTTGTACCGAAAAGAGAACACAATTTCAACAGAAGCAAGAGGAGAAAACTAGTATTTAGGTGTTGGGTAGTGAAAGGGAAAGAAAAAGGTAACTACTCAGGTCTTCACCACAAGTAGGGTTGAACGGGATACGAATTTCAGC
>CAZLZY010000402.1:0-2272 GCA_964564075.1 uncultured Spirochaetales bacterium | reverse complement strand
ACACATTGAGCCTGTTATCGATAATGCTCATGGATCTAGGTATTGTTTGTTAAGAATATGAAAATAGGAGCACCTTACTATTTTGTGGATCATAACAACTGGCACACCAGCCCCGTTGAACTCATCAGGGACATACCAAAGAGCAGTTCTTTGCCAAGAGTCGACTAGGATTGACCGGGTTTCATGAGCAATCTTAATGAAAATGCTGTAGGATATCTATCTCAAATACAAGGCTAGGTGGGAGATAGAAGAGTGCTTTGACTTATTTGAAGTACTTTGTAAAGATAGGAGCCTGTTGCCGGCGAAGTATTGATCATATGGAAGACTGGGCGTTCCTCAATCACGTCAGCCTACTGCAGTTCTACATACAAAACAGAAAGATTCCCAAAGCAGGTGTAACCATTACATACGGCGCCGAAGATGGTATCGACATCATCAGGAATATCTACAAAGTGATTAAACCATAAAATCAATGAAGTTTTGGATGAAGGATAATAGAATATACACAAATAGTATTAAATATAAGTAAAATAGTATATAATATGTAAAATATAATTGTATATGTATCATAATAACAGTTTTATAAGGTTACCCCATGAAAAAAAACGTTTTAGACCCTAGGCCAGCAGGTTATGACTATGTATTGCATAAGCTCTCACTTTCAGGTATCCCCAATTGGCATAGATCAGCAGTGACTTCTTCCGCAACTTATGCTAAAAAAAGTCAGGAGGGGCCTGTTGATGAAGTGTTCAGGGTCCAATACTAGCCAGGAGATACGGTAGAAGATCATCTTGCGTTTGCATTAACGTATGATGGTATGAATATGGGGCTACTAACTCTTATCTTCGAGCATGTTCAAGAGGCTGAGCTTGTTAAGTACATCAAGTCAAAGCCAACTGGTAAATACTCTAGAATGATCTGGTTCCTCTATGAATTCTTGATGGAGAAGATGCTTCCTATCAATGATATCACCTCTGGTAATTATGTTCAGGTCTTAAACCCAAAAGAGTATTATACCGTGGAAGATGGTGATAAGTCACCTCGTCACCGTATTATCAATAACTTGCTTGGTCCTAGATCCTTCTGTCCCATAGTCAGGAGAACCGAGAAGCTTTCAATACTGGAGGATACAGACCTTCGTAAAAGATGCGAGGATATTGTTACCGAATATCCACCAGAGTTATCTCGTCGTGCATTACATTATCTCTATAAGAAAGAGACGAGGTCTTCATTTGAGATTGAACATATTAAACCCAATGCTACCCGTACAGAGAAATTCATTGCATCTTTAGAGCTTGCTGAAAACGAGGATTTCTGTGAAAAGGGTAGACTGATAGAACTTCAGAACCGGATCGTTGCTCCTAGGTTCAGAGAAAGTGATTATCGGCGAAGTCAAAATTATGTGGGACAAACCGTCTCCTACCAGGAAGAAATAATTCACTATATCTGTCCAAAGCCTGATGATCTTCCTAGCCTTATGGATGGGTTGCTAGCTTCACATAATAGGATGAAAGAGAGTCATATATCTCCAGTCGTCCATGCAGCTGTGATTTCCTATGGCTTTGTATTCCTCCATCCGTTTGAAGATGGTAACGGTCGAATCCATAGGTTCTTACTTCATAATATCCTGTCCCTACAGCATATGGTTCCTCATGGACTTATGTTCCCTATTTCTGCGGTCCTATTAAAGAATCTAAAGGATTACGATGCTTCACTAGAGACCTTCTCACGACCATTACTCCAATACGTTGATTATCAACTAGATGAGCTGGGACATATGACCGTAGAGAATGAGACTTCGTGTTGGTATCAGTATATTGATATGACCACTCAGACAGAGGCCTTATTAGAGTTTATAACAAAAACGATAGAAGAAGAGCTAGTGGAAGAGCTCAGCTTTCTAGCGAACTATGATACTACCAAGAAAGCACTACGGGAAATAATCGATATGCCCGATCGCTTCGTAGATCTATTCATCCGATTATGCCTTCAAAATAATGGAAGTCTATCAGCAAGAAAGAGATCCACGCATTTTGATTTCCTGACTAATGAAGAGCTCACGGCAATGGAGCAGGCTGTCAAAGATGGTTACAAACGCTCATAGCAAAAGTTTTTTATCGTGAAGAGGGGCATTTGCCCTGATTACTTACCTTATGATATTTATCGCTGATCAACGACAAAGTACCAGTTATATTATGGTATTTAATATAACATCTGCTATAATGTATGTTATAACAAATAAAGTGAATATTCGCACGCAATAGCACCAGGG
>CAZLZY010000401.1:0-2288 GCA_964564075.1 uncultured Spirochaetales bacterium | reverse complement strand
ACATTTTGCAACACTTGGTTTTCTTTATTATCCTGATAGAAACTATCAAAGAATTTAATAGTACTATTTTTCCCATTGACTGTTTTGCGCTCAAAAAGTAATTGATCTGTAGTATTCCCTAGCCCTGAGACATACAACTCTTCAGTCAAGATGATATTGTTGTTTATCTCGATTGCATAATAGTAAGGGGTGTCATGTAAAACAAATTCAATAGCAAATATCTGAGAGATGGAAGGATCTAGGAATTTATTTTTGAGTGAGTTCAGATTCTGATTGACAGTCCCTGTAACAACAATATGTTGTAAGACTTTTACTGCTTCAATAAGATTGGATTTACCAGCTCCATTAGCTCCATAGATCGAAGTCATTTTTAAAAAGTCAGTATTTCGTATAGAGTATTTATGAGTTGAATGAGTCTTCTTCTTGGGTGCTGGAAAGGTATTGAATTCTTTTAACATCCCAAAGGATTTATAATTTTGAATATTTATTCTTAGTATCATAACGTGATATTATCACGATAATACGTATTGTCAATATTCTAATAGGGGAAATAACAAAAAAAATACTATTAACGTGATATATTAACTATAATATATGTTACTGGTTAAATAGAATACTAATCTTTCTAAAAAGATCTCTACTATCTATGAGACCGAATTCTGGTAGGAAGTAGTGATCCTTAGATTCCTTACCTGAGATGAGAGCACATAACTCTTCATAGATTTGTGCTGAGGGTATCGCTACCGAGGAGATGGTTGGTATGAACATGGATATTAGCATAGCCGATGATCTGTACATCATCAGGAATCCGAATCTTCATCTTGTTGTAGAAAAGTGAATGGCTTCAGCTGAAAAGAGGTCCTTCTCACAGAAGAGGGTATCTGGAGTGATAACACCAGAGAAAAATTCTTTGGTTGCCTCATAGCCCTCTATCATGGAGAATCCATAATCTTGGACATGCAGCAGCTGCTGCATTAGTATGGATGTACCCTGATTCATTCACAAAAGTCGCACTCCTTGAACATATTGATGCTCTTCTCTACCGGTTTCAGAACAGAGCTCTTAAAGATACGGTTTTTCGGGTAGGGAGAGACCTCTACCGAAAACTTCATAGAGAGGATAGGTTGCTGGGTGCGATACGCAACTGCGAGGCACAGGGGCTTCCCTGGTATCATATCGCAGAGGTATTCTTTGCTGCGTTCTCCTTCTTTGCAGGAGAGCAGCCCTTACGGACTGATCTCGAATTCCAGAGATTTTTGTAGCTGGACAATGACTGTTTTGTCACCCTGTGTCAGCTTGCTAGTAATGATGCGATAGATAAAAGGGTCATTAAACAACTACTACAGAGAAAGCATGAAATAGCGAGTTTTTCTAGACAGCAGGCTTAGTCATAGATAGTATGATATAGGTAAAGAAAAGAGGTATCAGCATGAAAGCAGAAAGAGTCATCCATAATGGGTTTCGAGAGAGTGTGGAGTTATCCCATGAGAGTTTCAAAGTAGTCATCAATGAGGAGAAGGGGATGGTCCCTGAACTTAGCAGCAAGTCAGCTGATAGCTGGTACAATGCTCATTGGCAACCGATCTTCAGAGCCAATTCTGGAGTGAAGTGGAATAGGGAGGCACATGAACCCTTCTGGAAAGTCCCACTTCTCTATGATATTGCTGGTAACTTCCCCTGTTGTCCGAATTTCGGACCAGATCATGTATATGAACAATACGACCTGCCTCCCCATGGGTACACGAGTTTCCTGAAATGGGAATTAGAGAGCCTAGAGAAAGATGAGGAGAAAGCCCTAGCAGTCTGGACTCTCAAGAGCCCGGATCACCCCTTTGCCTACAGGAAGACAGATCTCATCAGAAAAGATGATCATACCCACTATACGAGCCTTAGAATCACTCATACAGGTCCTGCATCAGAACCCTACAACTGTGCATGGCATAATACGATCGGAGCCCCTTTTCTGGAGTCGGGGTGTATCATCAGTAACAATGCACAGAGCTTCGCAGTCCCAGCTAAAGGGACAGAGTTCGATGATACGGGAAGACTGGCATTTGGAACAGAGACTGCCTCTATGAAAGCGGTGAAGACAAGAACAGGTGAAACTGTAGACCTCACAGTAGTACCAGGACTCAACGGCTACTCTGATTTTCTCGTAGGTGCTGTACCTGATGATTGTAGACTCGGCTGGTCTTCGGTCGTGAACCCAAGAAAGCATATGATCTATCTTACCTACTTCACCGGACCCTCATACATCGAAGAGGGGGAGATGCCCCTGTACTTCTATA
>CAZLZY010000400.1:0-2288 GCA_964564075.1 uncultured Spirochaetales bacterium | reverse complement strand
AGCAATGCGTGGTGGATCAACACAGATTCCCCTAGCTAATGCATAAGGAGTAATTCCTAAGGGCTCTAAGAACTCTTCTCTTAAAACCTCACCTGGAGTTGATAATTCAATTATAGCTTTCTTCATATGGTACCCCTATGTATGATAATCTATTATTTCAACCTCATAAGCATTGTTATCTACCCATTTGAAACATATTCGCCATTGATTATTTATTCTTATACTATATTGACCTATGCGATTCCCTTTTAGAGTTTCAAGCCTATTTCCTGGAGGTATACGCAAGTCATTAATTGTTACAGCATCTTCCAAGAACCCCAGTTTTCTTCTTGATACCTTAAGGATTGAAGGTGGTAATTTAGATACCATCTTACGAGTCCATATATCTTTAGTCCTATGATTCTTGAAACTCTTTATCATTGAATATAATAGTGTAGAACACTATTAGTGTCAATCACTAATACCCCCTTTTGTTTAAAATCAATACTATCAAAAGGATATGGGAACTCTAAAAGAATTACTATTCCAATATTCTTTAATCTGCTTAAGGGGAAATATACGGTTCCTTTTGGTATTTACCCAAAAACGAATTCCTTGTAGCCAGAAAGAATGAGATTGTATAGAATATGGTCAGTACCTAGGAACCGAAAAATCTGTGAGGATGTAACGTATTGAACAGTCCATTACCAACAGCGCTAGCGCAAGCATACAGTAGAGATCTTATGCGCTCTCTTGATACCCATGGTTGTCTTGATTATGAGGGTAAAAGTATCATCTCTACTGATCCACTCTTTTGTCCAACAGGTGGGCAGATGTTCGGGGTATTAGTCTGTCGAGATACTGATGGTATTGAGATAGTATTGAAAGCCTTCTCAGGTCAGTATCAGGGACGCTGGTTGATAGAGGGTTGGGTAGGCCCAGTATGTGATGTTACGAAATTCGATGCTATTGTCGAACAGTCTGATGCACTCATACATTCTCTTACAGATAGCCTCGACTCAGCTACGGCACAAGAGGCTGTAGAGATACAACATAAGAGAAAGGTTCTCTCTAGAGAGTCTCTAAAGCAGATCTATGAACTCTATTCATTTCGTTGTATTGATGGGACTGATAGCTCTCTCTCTTCCATCTTCAGGGATAGGCTTCCTCCTACCGGTACGGGTGACTGTTGTGCTCCCAAACTCTTGAATCATGCTTTTAGAAATGGATTACACCCGATAAGTATAGCTGAGTTCTACTATGGAGCACCAAATAGGTCAAAAACAAAAGAACACGAACAGTTCTATGGCCCCTGTGATAATAGATGTAAACCTCTCCTAACAGTCATGCTCGGAATTGATATCATCTACTGTGATGAGAGCCTGATCGTCGTCAATAAAGAGTCAGGGCTGCTCTCTGTTCCAGGTAGAGTAGTCAAGGATTGTGTAGAGGCAAGAGTGAAACAGCTCTTTCCTGATACGATCAAACAGCCAGCAGTTCATCGTCTTGATATGGATACCTCTGGGTTGATCGTATTTGGACTGAACAAAGAGAGCCATAGGAATCTCTCGATCGGGTTCATCAAGAAAGAGGTCCATAAACAGTATGTTGCAGTACTCGAAGGTGTGATCAAAGAGGAGTCTGGAGAGATAGAACTTCCCTTCCGATTGGATGTCGATAATAGACCCTATCAGATCTATGATGCTGAGCAGGGGAAGATGGGGCTCACTAGTTGGAAGAAACTCCAAGTAGAGTACCTTCAGAAAGATAGACTCGTAACGAGGATACTCTTCACTCCCCATACGGGACGAACCCATCAGTTACGAGTGCATAGTGCTCATGAGTTGGGGTTGGGTCATCCGATTGTTGGTGATAGGCTTTATGGTACAGCAGAGGAGGGACAACGGCTTCTTCTACATGCTATGCTCTTGTCATTCATACATCCTGTTACCGGTGAGAGACTCACCTTTACCAGTGATGCTGAATTCTGATCTTTGATCTAAAGATCAGAGATATCCAAGGTCATGAGATTCTCTCCATCCAAATCACATCGAACGATATCGTATGGGTAGGTAGGCTCGTCCCAGAATAATCCACTTGCAACATAGATATAATAGGTTGGAGGTAAGAAGACTCTTGGAGTGAAATCATCAGTCCTTATCTCATTACTGATCACCATGTCGATATAATATCCATTAGTTTCAGGATAGAGATCATTAAGGGAGCAGAGGACTTCTGAATCGGTTCCAGTCAGTGATGAGGTTATGATTCTTCCACCGGTATTCACATAGACCTTGGACTCATGAATT
>CAZLZY010000399.1:0-2297 GCA_964564075.1 uncultured Spirochaetales bacterium | reverse complement strand
GATCCCTATATGACTATAGGAACTCCCGAATACAGCAAGTATACGCAAAAACTTATCGGGACCTGGGAAGTGACCTCCATGAAACAGTTTAGTGAGGCTTCTCTCACTAAACTCTATGATAAGATCGAGTTGACCATAAGCCATAACCCAACAGCCTTCGTATTAGAATTCTATCCCAAACAGAGCATCGTCAATAAGAGGACAAAAGACTGGAAAGCTAAGGACCCATCTTTCAAGGTTAGCAGTTATAAGAGAGTCATATCTTGGGCTGATTGGGAAGTCGGAGAGAAAGGATCCCTCTACGATGAGAACTTCATCTCATTCCCAGCAGGTAGACCATACACAGATCTGGTGATCACAGGAAACGGAAAGACCTTCGATGGCTTCGCAGGATGGGAGGTGATGGTATCATCGATCATGGGACTACATTATTGGCCCGAACGATATCTTGTCCAATTCATTGGCTCTGACACCTTGAGACTCTATAGTTATGAGAAGAAAGGTATCCTTCACTGGAATAGAGATATCGTCTATACTGATATCTACTTGAAGAAAGTTAGATAGAACCATTTAAGTAAAGGAAACTATATGAAACGAACCATACATGCCGTCCTCTTCGATATGGACGGAGTCCTCGTTGATTCTGAACCCTTCATCTGCAAAGCTGCAGTCATGATGTTCTCCGAACATGGCGTGATCGTACAAGAGAGGGACTTCCTCCCCTTCGTAGGAGCCGGTGAGAATGCATACCTCGGGGGAGTAGCAAAACAGTACTCCTTCCCTATCGATATCGATCGTGACAAAAGAAGGACCTATGAGATCTACCTTGAGATCATCAAAGGGAATATCGAAGCACTCCCAGGCGTTGAATCCTGTATCAGGGAGTGTAAGAGAAGAGGACTAAAGATAGCAGTCGCTACAAGTGCTGATGAGGTGAAGATGACAGCGAATCTCACAGAGATAGGTCTCCCACTTACCATATTCGATGCAACAGTCAACGGCCTTGATGTTGATAGGAAGAAGCCCTACCCTGATATCTATGAATATGCTGCAAGCCTCATCGGAGCAGATCCAAAGAAGTGCCTCGTCATTGAAGATGCAGTAAACGGTATTGAAGCAGGGAAAGCAGCAGGCGCTGTATGTATTGGACTGACAACGAGTTTTGATGCAAAACTCTTACATAAGGCAGATATCATCATCAAAGACCTCTCTGAATTCGATAAGGTCATTGATCAATTTGATACTATAAAAATCTAACACATCATTATTGACAGAGCTTGCATTATAGTGTAAATTTGCTCTTGTCGAAGATCAACACGCGGTAGTGGTGAAATTGGTAGACACGCTAGCTTGAGGGGCTAGTGCTCGCAAGGGCGTGGAGGTTCAAGTCCTCTCTACCGCATAATAATAATTGTAGCTCCTGTAAGAAATTACAGGAGCTTTTTTATTCAACAAATGTTCCTTCATATACAGTGTCATATGCATTAAAATCAGTATCACACCCTCCAATCATATATATCTTACCATTGAGCGTAGTAATTCCTCCCAACTGTATTGGTTTGGGTAAATCCGTTGACCTAGTCCAAGTATTGCTTGTTGTATTATATATGTGCACACTTGAAACAGCTTTCTCTGCTTTATTTTGCCCACCAAGGATAATCATTTGATCATCAATAACAGCACACCCATATATTACTGAAATCCAATCTGGACAGTTTTCTTTTAGTTCCCATGTATCAGAAGACGTATCATACATCCATAGGATATCTCCACAAAGGGCATAGATGCTGTTATCAATAGATGCAATAATTGGATGTTGCTGGTAAGATATTTGAATTTCTTTTTATAGACCGATGGCGCACCCTCACCGTTAGTGGCTCAGTTAATCCCGGTCAACAGGCTCAGTCATAGCGTTGAACTCAGACACGAGCTCTTTTTTCTTGTATGCTGTATTTGCGTCTATTACTCATTTGATCCTCCACCGTCAGTATGGTGGATGGTTCAACATTATTACAGAGTGCGTGATTAGACGCTTACGTTCCAAAGGGCTGTGGCCTTGGTTACAAGTCTAAGAAGCATGTCGAAAAGAAGAAGAGGGGAAGACCTCCCAAGACAAAAAATGAAAAGCCAAAGAGTTCTTAGTAGAAATAATTAAAAATTCATGTACATTGGCTGTAACGCATTCGAGGTTGAGCATCCCGGTATCAACAGACTGGATTTGAAGGATATTCTGCAAGATTTAATGAGCAATATTGGCAAGTGTGCCACTTATATTGAAGTATTCAGCAGGCCAGCAT
>CAZLZY010000398.1:0-2298 GCA_964564075.1 uncultured Spirochaetales bacterium | reverse complement strand
GTACGATGATCACCGTAGATTATGCATTGGATCATGGTAGGGAGGTCTGTGTGGATGCAGCGAGTCTCACCTCCGAACGTTCCACTGGTACTATAGACCTAGCGGCACAGGGTGCGGTTGTGATAGAGAATCTCGAAGACCTATTGAGGGCTCTTAACAGTGATGATACAATCAGGTATACGATATCAGCATGTTCAGATAAGAATGGTTATCCTGAGAGGATCATCAGGTACGGTTCGCAGAAGTTTGCTGTCTGGAGGGAGAATGAGACCTGAATTGGATATGACGATCGATGAGTTCCTTCACTATTGTAAAAATATCAAGAACTTCTCAAAACATACGATCTCCTCGTATGGCCATGACCTGAAACTCTTTGCAGATTACATCGATTCATATGCTCTTATCTTTGGAGAATTACGCTTCGAGGATGCAAGGCGATTCGTTGCCCAGTTGAAGCGTGATTCCTATGAAGAATCAAGTATGAATCGGATCATCTCAGGAATCAAGAGTTTCTATCGTTACTGTCTGAGATTCGATATCTTAGAGGAGAATCCCTTCTCCCTAGTGAAAAGCATGAAGAGCATGAGAAAACTCCCATCAGTACTTACCGTCGATGAGGTGAGTAATTTCATCCATGCTCCCGGCTATGATGTAATAGGAATGAGGGATAGGGTGATCTTTAGAGTCCTCTATTCGACCGGGTGCAGATTGTCAGAACTTTTAGCGATGAACATCCCCGATCTTGACCTTCATCAGAAACGGGTAGTCGTGCATGGGAAGGGTGATAAGGATCGTTTCGTGTTCTTATCTGAGAATACGATCAAGGATATCAAGCTCTTTATACCGCTAAGAGAGCAATATTTAACCTCAAGAGGACTAGTAGAAGCAGTGGGAAGACCACTTTTTATCAATAAACAAGGAAAACAGTTGACTCCTCAAGGTGTACATTATATTTTTCATACATATGCGAAAAAGATCGGTATAGATAAGCATGTGACACCACATACTTTCCGACATACGTTCGCTACCCATCTGCTCGATCATGATGCAGGGATACGGGTAGTACAGGAATTATTAGGACATGAGAATATTTCTACGACACAGATATATTCCCACGTCAGTGTAAAACGGTTGAAAGACGTGTATATAGATACACATCCACATGGAAGGAGAAAATAGATGAGTTTTAGAGGTACTACCATCCTTGCGGTAAGGAAAGATGGAAAAGTTGCAATCGCTGGAGACGGCCAGGTCACCCTGGGAAATACAGTCATGAAGGGGAATTCCCGAAAAGTACGAAGGATGTTCCATGATAGAGTGATCACCGGATTCGCAGGAGCGACTGCAGATGCTTTTACTCTGTTCGAACTGATTGAGAAGAAACTTGCACAATATGATGGGGATCTCACGAGAGCTGCGGTTGAGATGGCAAAAGAATGGAGAACCGACAGGACTTTACAGAAACTCGATGCGATGATGCTCGTAGCTGATAAGGATGTGACTTTTCTCCTTTCTGGCTCTGGCGATGTCGTTCAACCAGAACACAATGCGATAGCTATTGGATCTGGTGGTACTTTTGCCTATTCTGCTGCAATGGCCTATCTAGATGTTGGTAACTTGAGTGCTGCTGAAGTAGCTCGAAAGTCCTTAGAGATAGCCGCAGATATCTGTATCTATACAAATAAGAATATCATTGTCGAGGAGTTGTAGTAATGAGGAATCTAGATGAGATGATCCCAGCGGAGATAGTGAAAGAGCTGGATAAATATATCATAGGGCAGGATCAGGCAAAACGTGTTGTCGCAATCGCTTTGAGGAATAGAGTAAGAAGACGAAGACTTCCGAAAGAGATCCAGGAAGAGATCTCTCCAAAGAACATCATCATGATCGGTTCTACTGGTGTGGGAAAGACTGAGATAGCTAGAAGATTATCAAAACTTAGTGGGGCCCCGTTCATAAAAGTAGAGGCTTCGAAATATACAGAAGTTGGGTATGTAGGACGTGATGTTGAATCCATGGTCCGAGACCTTATGAGTGTTGCGATAGCTATGGTCAAGAAAGAGTTGGCCGAAGGTGTAACAGAAGAGGCTGAAAAAAGAGCAGAAGAACATCTTCTAGATCTCTTACTTCCTGGCGTGAAGGCTAAGAAGCCTGCCAAACAACCTGATTCTGCTGACGTGACTATTGACGTAAGTCCTGATGCAGAAACAGCTAAACCGAGTACTCGTGAGAAGTTCAGGAAGATGCTCAGAGAGGGAAAACTCGATGATAAAGAGATAGAGGTTGATGTGTCACAGA
>CAZLZY010000397.1:0-2311 GCA_964564075.1 uncultured Spirochaetales bacterium | reverse complement strand
CTTACTTAATATAACATTACCATACTTTGCAGTTTCTCCACTCACAACGACACAGAAGGCACTCTTCGCTCTTTCGTAGAACTCGAATCTACCGATCCTCTCAGTTGCCGGTGTCTCTGGCCACACCTTATCGATCTCTGCTCGATAGGAGGCTTCAACAGTCGGATCTAGTTCATCCCCCTCTCCTGGCTGCATCATGAGCACTGGTGAAGGGATATAACTATCGAGGGTGATGAGAGGAAGGATACCTGCTAATAGCTCAGGTATCTTCAGACCATCAGCTCTGATGATCCTATCATTATACTTACTGGCAGGGAAGAAGGCATCTGAGATCACGATCTCATCGCTATGACCCATCTCTGCTAATGCTTTTAGTAACTCTGGTGATATCTGTGGTGCTATACCTCGTAACATAGGTCTCTCCTCTTATGCTATTCCACTTGCTCGTGAATAGATACTTACTACCTGACGAACTCTCTGACGAGCGATCGCGACTGGATCATTGGCAAGCTTACCATCTCTGATCATAGTGAACTCCACTGGGAAGTACTGACTAAGGAGTGAGAATGGGATACCGTTCTTTCTCAGGTTAGCATTGAGTTTTGCAATCGCTGCCTGTATATCAGCATCTGGCCAATAGTATCTTGAACGATCGCTGAAGCTGTATTTTCTCTTATAGGTTATCTCTTGTTCTGTCCCTTTGTAGTATTTCTGCCAGTTACCAGGTTTTGCAAGCATGACCTCTTCGATAACCTCTTTGACTCGTGAGAGTTCACTCGTATCAGGGATCAACTCTTTCTCAACATCTGCTAGCAGGTAGATAGCTTCTCTATAGGCATAGGTAAGCCATGGGCCGACTTTTAGGATACAGAAATGATCTCGCACCAATTCTGCTAGTCCCTCTTCTCTCTGATAATCAGTAGAATGTGCTTCGTAGACCATACCTGAATGAGCCAGGATGGATTTACTCAAAGAAGCTGCAGCTTCTGGGGCATAATCGAAGATCTGGTCATCACCGAATTCAACACCCGGTTGTACGACAAGAGCAATCACTCTATCCCAAACATGTGCAAGCCCAGCCTCTTCAAAGCAGGCTTTTGTTACAACAATAGTCATATTTGCATCTTCAGGAGTGGTAGGTATTACGATATCCTCTTCTTCCTGTGCTCCACCGGGGACAGGGACCTCAGTTCCGAGGATATAGAGAGGTTTTGCTCCCTTACCATCAGTCTCTGCCCATTGCTCTTCACTTGCAGCACACAATCGTGCAGCTCGTGAACCGACGATACTATCTGAGAGTGCGGCATGTCTATCACCCTCATCATCAGCACAGAACATACTACAGTCGAGGTGGATCTTTCTAAATCCGGCAGCAACATAGGATCTGATCAGAACTTCTGCCTTATCCATTGCCTCGGCAGCGGGTTCATTCTGCCAGGAGTTAGGTCCAAGGTGGTCTCCACCTAGGAGGACTCTTTCTCTTGGGAACCCTACTTCATCTGCAAGCTTGTTCACATACTCAACAAAATCGGCTGCCTGCATTCCGGTATAACCACCAAACTGGTTCACCTGATTCGAGGTTGCCTCTATAAGGACGATCGAATCATCTTCGACCGCCTGTTCCATACTTGCTTTGATAACTTCAGCATGAGCTGAACATACTGAACAGATCCCGCCGGTACCATGCTCTCTATTGCTGACAAGCATCTCTTGAAATTGTGTTAATGCATCACTCATTATTATTCTCCCATCGCTATGAGGATCTTCACGTAGTATTCACCACTATAGATCACATCATAGGCTTGCTGCATATCTTCTATCTTGAACTCATGAGATATAATAAGTTTCTCATCAATAAGTCCTTCATTCATCATATCATTAACGATCTTCCACTCGTTTCCAGGCCAAGGTGCTGAATAGTTCATCCAAGATCCCTTGATCGTCAACTCTTTACGGTTGATCCTCTCTAACGTCTCTCCACTGAACTGTGCGTCTTTAGGAGAAGTACCGACGAGTACGATGGTCCCTTTCCCATTTGCTACGTTGAGGGCATCATTCTTTCCAATATGGGTACCCGAACACTCTAAGACGATATCAAAGTACCCTTCACTCTCAGCTACTACAGAAAGAGGTTCGTTTAGGACATTAACCACACGATCTGCGCCACATCTTGTTGCGAGATCAAGTTTCCTATCAACGACGTCTGAGACTGTCACACTTGATACACCCATCTTCTTCAGTACAGATATCGCTAGGACACCAATAGTACCAGAACCGATCACGAGAGCTCTTTTCCCAGCTATAGTTCCGA
>CAZLZY010000396.1:0-2318 GCA_964564075.1 uncultured Spirochaetales bacterium | reverse complement strand
AGAAAACATGAAAAAAAGATGTATATCCCCCAAAATACACCAATTAGTAATTGAGATCCCAAAGATGAATTTCTTCTCCCTAAAAGGTCAAGGTAATCTAAATTCTGCTGAATTCTCAGATAACATAAGCGCATTATACGCTATCTCGTATTCAGTGAAGATGAGCTTTAAATCAGGTGATATTCCAGAAGGGTATGTTGATTATACCGTTTATCCGTTAGAAGGAGTTTGGGATATTACGGAAGAGGCAAAAAATAATTTCACTGGAGTAATTGATAAAGATGAGCTGGTATACGAACTCATGATCAGGCAACCAGATTTTGTCAATGAGACATACGCAAAAAAGATCCTAGCAAGAGCTAAGATCAATAAACCTCATATTAAACTTGATGAAGTTAGATTTATCACAAAAACAGAAGGTAAGTGTGTCCAAATGTTACATCTTGGGAGTTATGATAATGAAAAACAAAGTTTTACTATCATGGAAGATTATTGCCGTGAGAAGGAGCTTGTGAGGATAAATAAAACACACAGAGAGATTTACTTGAGCGATGCAAGAAGAACAACACCCGAAAGACTCAAAACGATCTTACGCTTCCATGTGAAGTAACCAATCTAAAATCGCCGTTGAAAGAAGTGATCTCTAAGTAATCAGATACCCTCTGCAATTACCGCTCTTCTTTTCTTATATTCATAGAGCATCTTATCTGCTCTATGAATAAGAGAAATAGTATTATCTCCCTTCTGATAAATCCCAAAGCCCGCAGAGAAGGTAAAACGAATATCCCTACATTCTGAGAATTGTTCAGCATCCATTTCTATAACCATATTGATGAATCTATCAAGCATCTGCTGTGAAACGGTTGCATCACTACCATTACTAATCACAAGAAACTCATCCCCGCCCCATCTACCGACATAATCCTCTTTCCGGATCCTATCCTGTAATAATTGGGTTAAATAGATAAGGACTGAATCACCTATATTTTGTCCATACGTATCATTGATCGATTTGAAGGAATTAATATCTATAAGGAATATTGAGAATATTCTCCCCTTCTCTTCAGAATTCTCTATCTCTCTTCTAAGTCGATCTTCAATAGTCCTACGACTATATATACCTGTAAGCCCATCTATCTCAGAAAGATATCGGTATTCTTTCACTTCAAGTTCTTTTTGGGTCCTAAGCGAGATATGGCTATGAAGTAGATCATTATTTATGAGAAGGATGAGTGTATAATTAACTAGCGTTAATAAAAGAATAGATAACGCCCGTAATCCATCAAGAAAGAGAAATTGCTTGTTTAACAGCAATAAGGTGAAATTAATTATATATGCAACATACAAAAGACTATATTCAACAATTAAGATCTTAAAGATTTGACTTACTGGTTACCACGGGCAAACTGTACCACCTATCCGGAGCTGAGTATGCCACCTTCCGGTAGTGGCTGTGCCACCATTAATCTTTGAAATATCCTAGACCGACCTTACACTGAATAAAGCGTGTTACTACATGCAAATTTAGTCTAGGAGGTCTACATATGACCAATTACAAAGAAATCATCCGTATGCACGCGGGTGTTTGTAGTATCAGGACAATCGCAAACTCCCTGCATTGTCATCATTCTACGACTAGCAATTGTATCAAGAAAGCTGAAGAAATGCGGTTATCCCATCCTATCCCGCCAGAATTCTCAAATGCACAGATACAGGGATTCCTGTATCCTCAGCAGTACCATCGAGATGAATCGTATGAACTGCCCAACTGCGAACAACTGGATGAAGAGATGAAGAAACCTCATATGACATTGACCTTGCTATGGCATCGGTATGCATCAGCTTGTCGAGCAAGTAATCTAAAGTTCTATCAGTAGACTCAATTCTTTGAGCTGTATCGTCGACATCGTAAAGATCACAATGTTCTATTACACTTCGATCACAAACCAGGAGAGGTCCTTGAGATTGACTGGGCAGGGGATGCCCTGCACATCTATGAACCTATCATTGAAGAAAGGATCCGTGTGACCATATTTATAGCTACAACATGAGGGCTTTGGGAGAATCCATTCTCGGGAGAGCTGTCAGTAATAGCTTTTCTCTTCATTTGAAAGGTGATGACCTCAGAACAATGTTTGAAGAAAAACCTTAAGGCCTGTAGCCTCCGAGGTCATCTCGGAGGCTTTCCTAGCTATGCACAGCCAAGTCCGGTAACTGGTACAGTCATGCCCGGATAGGTGGTACACTCAGACCGCTGAACCCAGTTGGTTTTATCGCAAGCAATGCCGATGCAGATCTGGTTTCTGGATAGTCCCGAT
>CAZLZY010000395.1:0-2322 GCA_964564075.1 uncultured Spirochaetales bacterium | reverse complement strand
TACTTGCATATTTATGCAATTTTATCCCCCGTAAAAGCTATTTTGAAATTTCCTCCTTGATATTGTTAAAGATGAATTGCTACGAAGTGAACACCTACAGACTGTTATCAGCAATTGTATCAAGTATAATAATATTCCTGTCATCTCCTTTCCTACTAACAATATGAAGATATTAAAAGAATTCTCAACTCTAAAGAAGCGCTTCGGTGATGGGGAAAGTGCATGTATGGCGGTGGCAAGATATCAAGATGATATCATAGCTAGTAGCAATTTGCGGGATATTAAAACATACTGTGATGAACATACGATTTCGTATCTGACTACCATGGATATCTTAGTTGTTTTAATTGAAAACAATTTGATCTCAGAAAGAGACGCCAATACATTTATTGCAGAGGTCAAAGATTCAGGTTCTAAACTTCCTGTCTGGAACATGTCAGAATACTATTCAATAATGAAGTATCATCAACAAACTCAAAGTTGAGAGAGAAATATTTCGTAGAGCATTATTCAACATTTTCGGTAGGAATCAAGATGACCATACCAAGAATACCTGATTCTTAATGGATATCGATGTTGAGATATCATCAAAAAAACCACCTGTTAAGCCGTATCCAATGGTTTTCAATCTCGACCTGCCCTGGTTTTGGATAATTTGTAATTCATAACTCTCAATTATGTGAGAAATATTAATTAATTAATCTCAATAACGTGAGTAATATACTATATTTATCATAAATTACGTGTATACTTATAAAGTAAGGAGCTTGAATTGATCTTTCAACGAAAAATTTATGACCAGCTTCTTCTTTGGAAAGAAGAACAGGGTAAGACGGCACTACTCATTGAAGGTGCAAGACGTGTCGGAAAAACTACCATTGCAGAAGAGTTCGGTAAAAGAGAATACAAGTCTTATATTCTAATAGATTTCAGTATTGCTTCTGTTGAAATGAAGTCTATCTTCAGTCAATATGCATCGAATCTGAATGACTTCTTCTTTTTCTTGACAACATTGACTGGGACCGAACTGCATATGAGAGATTCCCTGATCATCCTTGATGAGGTGCAACTATTCCCCATAGCAAGAGGCCTGATCAAGCATCTGATTAAAGACAATCGGTATGACTATATTGAGACTGGATCGTTGCTATCGATCAAGCAGCATGTGAAAGATATTCTTATTCCATCAGAGGAGAGAGCTGTCTCGATGTATCCTTTGGATTTTGAGGAATTCTGCATCGCAATAGGACAGGAGTCTATCCCTGAAGTCATTCAAGATCATTATGAAGGGTTAAAACCACTGGGACCTCTCCATTCTCATATCATGAAGTTTTTCAGAGAATATATATTAGTAGGGGGAATGCCTCAGGCAGTTCTTGAATTCATCTTGACGAACGATTATACAAGGGTTGATAGAATCAAACGTGATATCCTGAGGCTATACCGAAATGATATTGCAAAATATGCAAAGGGTTATGAATCGAAGGTATTGCGGATCTATGATGATATCCCATCTCAACTCTCTAAACATGAGAAAAAATTCAGACTTTCTGCAATTTCCAAACATGCTCGTTTCAGAGAGTATGAAGATGCGTTCATGTGGCTTGATGAAGCGATGATAGTCAATAGCTGTTTCAATGCTCAAGATCCTCAAATTGGATTAGCCCTATACATGGATCGACTCACAGTAAAACTCTATATGGCTGATACAGGACTTCTTATCAGTCATGCATACGATATGACCGGACAGATGCACCAAGAGATCGCAGAGAAGATCGTAGCAGATAGATTAGAGTCAAACCATGGAATGATCTTTGAGAATATTGTGGCTCAGACATTACAAGCAAAAAACAAAAAACTCTATTTTTACTCTAGGAAAGATAATGCCAATAGTCAGAATACGATGGAAATAGACTTTCTGATCATAGATCCTAACAATCCCTCTAAAATATCCCCAATAGAAGTAAAGTCAGGGAAACGATACTCAGCTTCCTCCTTAGTAAAATTTAAACAAAAGTTCAGATCTAAGATCGGGCAGAGTTATCTATTGCATACAAAGGATCTCATGATAAAGGATGATGTTTACTATCTCCCGGTCTATATGACGATGTTCCTATAGGAACTTGCTTTTATGCTCCCACCTTCCGCTCGTACCTGTACCATCTTTTCCTAAGTGAGTCCAACGCACGGGCGTCCGTATTAGAGGCCATTTGCAATATTGTTTAAGCTCCTATGCTAAGATGTTATAGTGAATGGACTTTGTGTATCGGGGGGGGACAGCGTTTACTGGCTGGGTTTATTCCGGTCAACCGGCTCAATCAA
>CAZLZY010000394.1:0-2336 GCA_964564075.1 uncultured Spirochaetales bacterium | reverse complement strand
ACAACTTAAGGGCATAACAAAAACCTTTCCAGGGGTATGTGCATTATCTCATGTGAGTCTAGATCTAGAAGCAGGAGAAGTTCTGGGGCTGATTGGCGAGAATGGTGCGGGGAAATCCACATTAATGAAGATCTTAACGGGTATATACCCAAAAGATAGTGGTGAGATACTTCTCGAAGGGAAATCAATACATATCGAATCTCCATTGCATGCACAGCAATTAGGGCTGAGTATCATCTTCCAAGAGTTTAACCTGATCCCTTCACTGAGCATCGCAGAGAATATTTTCTCAGGTAGGCTCTTTACCCGTAAGATCCGGGGTATAGATTGGAGGAAGACCTATGAGAAAGCACAGGAGTTATTGAAAGAGGTTGGGCTTGATATTTCTGTTCGAACCAAAGTAGAAGTACTCAGTGTTGCTCAGATGCAGATGGTTGAGATCGCTAAGGCTCTCTCCTTTGATTCGAGAATCATCATTATGGATGAACCCTCTGCAACCTTGACTGATAATGAGCTGGTGAATCTCTTCAACATCATCCGGAAACTCAAAGCAGAGGGAAAGACAGTCGTCTATATATCTCATAGATTGAATGAGATCTTTGAACTTTGTGACAGAGTCTCTGTTCTACGTGATGGAAAACTCATCATAACGGATAGTATATCCAAATTCACCAAGAAGAGTATTATCTCAGCTATGGTCGGAAGGACTATGGAACAAGAGTATCCTAAGCGTTTGACGCATCCTTTTGAGGATGTCGTTCTCCAGGTCAATGGCCTCAGCAGTCCAGGGAAATTCAAAGATATCTCATTTGCGTTACATAAAGGTGAGGTCCTGGGATTTGCAGGTCTTGTTGGAGCAGGAAGAACTGAGATCGTCAGAGCGATCTTCGGGGCTGATCCATTTACTAGCGGGACCATTCAGGTTATGGGGAAGGATTATCAATCTCCTACGCCTAAAGCTTCAATCCTGAATCATATCGCATTTCTCACTGAGAACCGGAAAGAGGAGGGGCTTGTATTGCCTGAAGCAGTTAGTAAGCATATCACCATGGCTAATCTAGGATCAGTCACACGGTTTCAACTACTGCAGACAAAACAAGAGACCACCATCTCTGAATCATATATTGAATCTCTTCACATCAAAACACCTACCACGTCTCAACCGGTAGTCTATCTATCTGGGGGGAATCAGCAGAAGACGCTCATTGCAAAATGGCTTCATACTGAAGCTGATATCTTCATTCTAGATGAACCGACTCGTGGGATCGATGTGGGTGCTAAATACGAGATATATCAATTGATAAATCAGCTTGTAGCTGAGGGAAAGTCGGTGATCATGATCTCCTCTGAGCTCCCTGAAGTCATCTCTATGAGTGATAGGTTGCTAGTGATTCATGAAGGTGAGATCAAAGGGGAATTGACAGGAGATGATATGGTTTCAGAAAAGATCATGTCATTAGCTATTGAGGTGTAGAAGGGGGACTTCTTTGCATATCACAACACTACTACGGAAATATTTTATCATTTTACTACTCATAGTTTTTCTTATCGTTGGAGCTGTCGCCTCTGACAGATTCCTGACAATGAGAAATATTATGAATATATTGCGACAGGTCTCGGTTCTTGGTTTTCTATCCTTAGGAATGTCTTTTGTGATCCTGAGTGGTCATATGGACCTATCAGTGGGAGCTATTCTTACGTTCACGGGGTTGATTGCCATATCTCTTCAAAATTACCTTCCCGTATGGTTAGCCTTGCTTATCGCCATACTCACGGGAATATTGATTGGTATGGTAAATGGACTGATCGTTGTCGGTTCCTTTGCGAACTCAGGAGAGTCTCTGATGATAACCTTTGGTACGCAAATGATCATATCGGGTATTAGCTTGATCTATACTAATGGATACTCACTTGGTGGGAGTTCTTCAGATATCTATAACAGTCTTGGTACAGGAGTGGTCATGAGATTCCTTCCGATTCCTGTTATCATCATCCTTGTTATGGGTATCGGTTTAAGCGTTCTTGATGGGAAGTTCTCATTTGGAAGAGTTATGCATCTGATCGGTTATAATCAAGAGACGAGTAGATTGTCAGGATTATCGATCAATAAGACGAAGATCATGTGCTATGCGATCTCTGGAGGGATGGCCGCCTGTGGTGCCGTGATCCTTTCTGCTCGGACCCTGGGGGCCACCCCAACTGCTGGAATCGGATACGAGATGGATGCTATTATAGCTATCTCTCTTGGTGGAATGAGTTTGGCAGGAGGGTATGGGAAGATCTTCTACACGTTGATAGGGGTTATTCTTCTGGGAATAATCGGGAATGTAATGAAT
>CAZLZY010000393.1:0-2341 GCA_964564075.1 uncultured Spirochaetales bacterium | reverse complement strand
CTGGTGGTACCCTGGAATCTGAACAGGAGACTATGACAGCCTTCGGATGTTGTGCTTCAGCAAACTGCTGCGAGAAGAGTAATGATTTACTTGTATGAGATTGATTGTTATCTACGAACCGGTTATAGCCATCTTTAAGAACCTGAAGTGCTTGCTTTGCATCCATGGAGACCCCACTTCTTTTCTTCTATTTTTGACATTTATACTACTATTTGTCAAGATAAGAAGCGATCCTCTCCTTCACATTCATCCGTATATTCTGATAGAAGAAGGTAAAATCCTGTAGATGGTAGATTCCTCGAGGTACCCGTTGCCCCTGCCAGATCGTATAGAAGCCGGCATCGGGATTATAGGCGACTACGACTCTCCGAAGAGGATCTATCTGCGTTGAGGTGAATTTTCTGATCTCAATGATCTTATTCCCATCTGCATCATAGAAGATCGCACCTTTGTTCTTAGTCTTAGATACGAACTCTTCTGTATAGGTCCAGGTAGTAGGATTGATCAGAAGAGTATCTTCAAAGACAAAGGGGTTACGTGCTGTTATCTTCTCTCCCTCTGTATTCCAACTAATGATCACTCCACTGTCATCACTACGTTCAGTGAACTTCAGATGAGGATAATCGTTCAGATCACGCTGTGTCACTGATGTTCCGGGTAGATAGGCAGCAATGAGTCTATTCGCTATCTCTTCATCGTCAAAGAGGTCTTTCATAAGAAGTAGGAGCGTAGCAGCACCTTCGCTGCTACCGGCGAGGATGAAGGGTCTCCCCTCATTGAGGTTCTCTAGGTAATAGGTAAAAGCCTCCGTGATATCAGGGAGGGACTGTTCTCGTAAGAGCCGTTCTCTCTTCTCTTCATCTGCATCCACATAGGCGATGGGATTGACTGGAGTATACAGGGGAGCGAATAGATTACACTCTTCAGTGAATACGGAGGCCTGTGCAGCCTGGTAATAGGGCCATTTGGCATTTCTTGGATCGACCGGTTCTATCACTTCGACTATAGGTTCTTCTTCAACAACTACTGTATCAACTAGGATCACATTCCCCTCAGCATCTAGGACCGGTGCTGGCACCTCTACTACAGGAGGCTCTTCTTCTTCTTCCTCTACTACATTATCATAGAGGTAATCGAGTTCCCCATCTATGACCACATAGGCATCAGAACTGAAGTCAGGGGGAAACAGGAAAAAGACATCAACTGGTTTTAGTACACTATCTGATACAGGGCTTGCAAGCCATTGGTCATCAGACTCATAGAGGCTAGGAGGGATGACGAGGACCTCTTCAGCTACCTCTTCAGTTACCTCAGGTACCGGTTCTATTTCTGGTTCTACAGCCTTCTTCGTAGTGAAGCATGAGGAGAAGAGTAAGAACAATGAGCATATGATTAAGAAAAAGATAGTCCGCTTCATCTATTATGATCCTTATAGAGTAGTCAAATATACTATATCACAGATGTAATGAGCATGACAAAGTCTATTTTACAGGAAGTGCTTTTTGAGATTCTCCATCTCTGGGTATCAGAATCTGAAAGATGGTGATTCCTTCATTCTCTATAGACTGAACCTCTATATCCCAGCCATGTGATTCCATAATGGATTTGACCGAAGCAAGTCCCAGACCAAAGCCCTCTCCCTGTCTCGAGGCATCGCCACGATAGAAGGGTTCGAACATATGCTTGATCACATTCCTACTGATCGGTTTCTCATGTCGGTTGATAAAGGCGAGTTTTATGAAATCATCCTTATACTGGCAGATCATTCGTACCGGTCTATCAGTGATCCCATACCGATAACAGTTCTGCATAAGATTCTCCATCGCACGAGTGATCAGATCTGTATCGAAGGATACGACCGTAGCCCTGTCGATATTGATCTCAGAGATGAACTGAGTTCCCAGGAGAGAAGCCTCATCAGCTTGTAGAGCCGCAAAGTCCTCGAGGAAAGGTACGAGCATCTGAAATGAGAGATTCGATTGAAAATCATGGTTAGTGAGTTTTATATACTGGATCAATTGTGCGATCCTTCGATCGAGCACCCTTCCCTTAGAATTGATGATCTGTAGATACTTATCTCGAGTCTCAGGGTCCTCTGCTAGCCCATCAAGGAGCGCTTGAGAATACCCCATGATAGAAGCCAATGGTGTCTTAAGATCATGAGAGACACCGGTAAAGAACCTAGTTCGCCTATCAGACTCCTCTTTGACCCTCTTTCTCATCGTATTCATAGAATCTGCAAGCTCTATGAAGGTATCATCGCTATAGAGAAGGATCGGAGTATCAAGATCTCCATCTGCCATACGTTTCGTGCCGTCTTCAAGCTTTTGTAGCGATTTTG
>CAZLZY010000392.1:0-2351 GCA_964564075.1 uncultured Spirochaetales bacterium | reverse complement strand
GATTTATCTGAAGGAGTAGGTCAGGGATATATTAAGGAATGGGATTATTGTATTTAATGGGGTTAGCTCAAAACTACCCATCAGCATCTGATCAGAATATTCAAAAATATTCTGTATTTTTGGGAAATTACTTTGAGGATTCAAAAAACAAATACTTAGTATAGCTGAAATTCTAGTAGGTGCTCTAATAGTTTAAACACTTTTGTAGAAGATTCTTCTACAGCAGGACTGTGGTGATCATAATGCTCATAGATTTTTTTAGCTCGCTCAATGGCAAGTTCATGCCGGCTTGTATTTGTTTGAGGATCAATACTGAAAAGCAAATTGAAAAATTTAGGAGAGATCTTTTTACATCCATTACCATCATATTCTGCGCTTAGAGGGCCTATAGCACGATTGATCAATTCATTGTATTGATTACGATGAAGTGCTCCTCCTTGATGATCGTTGAAGTGGAGAATGAGCCAATACTCAAAGGCTTGATTGGAGTAGGCCACATTAAAGCCTTTTTTTTCAGCCATAGTTATTGCTTTATTAAAACTGTAATCAGAAAAATTATCCTTATCAAATACACACCATACTTCATCATAACTATTTTCTTGGGCAAAGAATTCAGCTCGTTTTATCAATGATACTGTATTATATCCTTCTCCAACGGTCTCGATCGTCGCAGATTTGAACTTCAATTGATCAAAATATGATGGTTCAGTATTCTCCCCCTCACAAACGATAAGCATGGTCGGAAGTGGTGGTTTAGAGGCTCTTGGTCGATTAAGGTTCCGCCTCTCTTTACGACGTTTTTTTTATATCTCTCGTGAAACCATATTTAATCCTGTTCACAAGGATCTGAATAGATCTTATGGTCGAAATTGATATACGGAATGGCCCCATACTTACCCTGTAGATAGTTTGTCTCAAAATTCTCACTTTTTCTTACCGTAGTCGATTTGAAGTCACTCAAGGCATATAGGTGGGATGCTTCGAAACGATCCTTTTCAACAAACCAGATCTGATCCTTTCTGAGAATCTCTTCCCTTAGGAATGTTGAATTTTGCGTTGTGATGATCAACTGTGCACCTTTTTTATTATACTCAGGGTTCATGAATAATGACAACATCTTTACCACAAGGTTTGGGTGCATCCTGGCGTCGAACTCATCGATGAAGGTGGTTGAACCATTCTCAAGTGTATCAAGGATAGGCCCAGTAAGATAAAAGAATTTCTGGGTACCTTGTGATTCATCTTCATCAAGAAGCATATTCACGCTTCCTACGATCTGATTGTTCTGATCATATTTGTTATGGGTGGTGACTGTCTCTGTATAGTAGGTAACATGCTCATTTTTGATCTCATTAATCATTTTTTCCTTCAGTTCTGCAGGATACGATTCTGGGATATCCTCGATTTTCAGTTCTTTTGATCGGATATCTTGGATATGCAAATCAGCCCCCTGCACTAGCTTCATCATTCTATCATGTACATCAGACTGATTGATTTTCATGATACTAAAACCTCGATAACCTTCTTCCTGAATACCTGAAATGACACCTAGGTGATTCCTGAACCATGAAAGGACAGAACTGCAGATTTCATCATTAAATTGGGCTGCAACCGATAGCATCAAAGCGTTCTCTCGTACCATATTCTCTTTATGGAGCATAGATCCTTTCTTAAAGTGTTTTTTGTGAGTATCACAGGTGTTATCAACCGTATCTCGATAGAAGATCTGAATCTCCTGTGATGATGGCTTGAAATATAACCATTCAGCGAGGACCTTTTTATCTGTCACTTCAAAACCATATCGGTAGGTGATGTTCTCATGGAAAAAGACCATTTCGAACTCACTTGGTTCGTCCTCTGAAGCTTCAGAGAGGAGGAAGGGCTGAACATCAATAGCTTCTCCCTGTTGACTTTCTTTTGAGGAATTAATGATGAAAAGACGCATGAAACTGATAGAATCGAACAGTTTAGTTTTTCCTGAAGCATTAGCACCATAGAGGACTGCTGCATTCAAGACTCTGAGTTTTTTCTCTGGAATCTCTATGACGTTCTCTTGTGCATGGGTAGTCTTATCATAGTTCGATGCCATGAAACTGATAGTCGTCTCATCCTTGAATACCTTATAATTCTTAACTGTAAATCCTAAAATCATAATCAAAACACCTTTTTAAACAAAAATACGTTTAAAACATATCTGTAAATACATAATACTGTATATATCTACGTATTACAACAAAAATGTGTTACAAATGAACACAAATGAACACAGTGGAGTTAACCACTGCTTTTCTCAATAAGTTCTTTATGCTCATTGTCGGGTTCTTCTATCTCAGAGGAGTCCATGTTCTTTG
>CAZLZY010000391.1:0-2352 GCA_964564075.1 uncultured Spirochaetales bacterium | reverse complement strand
AGTTCCTAAGGTTATACCATCTCTTTGAGCTCCTTGAAGGACAAGGAGGTCATTGATCATGATCTCAAGGACATAATCTTCAGTTATGTTCTCAGTACTTTGTCCAGCTTGTGCACGAGCTGCTATATATGTATCCATCTTATCCTGCAGTTCATCAACGGTGATCATTTCAGATCTTACCAGATTCACAACTGCTGCAGGAGCATTGAGCACAACCTGCGCCGCTGGTAGGATCTGAATCACGAGGAAGAAAAGTAAAAATAAAGATAATTGAAATTTTCGATTGTTCATGTAAGTTGCCTCATATTATTCAATGTGTAAGCGTTTTCCGATCTCTTTTGCATCCTGTGGCTTTGTGATAAGTTCAGAATACTTTAAATACATTCCCTCATGTTCCATAGCGTCCATGAGTGTTTTGAGGGTCTTGTTCTTTCGGATTCCACCATTTACAACGAATGCAAAAGATCTTCTCCCAGAGACTGACCCACTCTGTGAAAGAAAATTATACACAGATTTTGGAATCTTACCACCAAAAGTAGTAATCGTTTCAGTTCCCATAGCTATATAATCAAAGAAAGAGATCTTTTTCCCTTGGTCTTTAATCCCATCAACAATTTCAACTTGATGTCCATTAATCAACAGACCTTCAGAAAGACCTTTTGCAATATCTAACATTTTCTTTCCATTGCCTTGATAAAAAACTACGATACATATTCTCATAGAAATACCCTCAAAAATGTTGACCGCTATATGATATATATAGCGGTCAATCTTTTATTACTAATTACTACTCTGCTTGATCTGCTTGATCTGCTTGATCTGCTGCTGTGTCGTTCCACCATTCAACAGACTCTTGACCTGACTGCTGTGCTTGTGTCAATAGACTATCACTTTCTGGCGTACGGTTAATATAAGCCAAACTAAAGGCCAATACTAAAAACAAAGCACCAACAACATAAGTTATCTTTGTCAGGATGTTACCAGAGTTTGATCCAAAGGTAGTATCACTGGAACCTCCAAAGATACCTCCGAGACCTTCACTGTTAGCATCCTGGATGATAACTAGAAGGATCATCAAACTGCAGACGATGATGAATAGAACTAATAAGATTACGCCAAAAACTCCCATAATAACTCCAAGTCTTATTTATCGAATGTAACTATTGGTACAAACAATTCTGATTTTAGTGATGCGCCGCCGACTAAAGCGCCGTCGATATTCTCTTTTGCCATAAGATCTTTAACATTTTCAGGCTTAACAGAACCACCGTACTGTATTATTACATCATCTGCGGCTTGTTTGTCAAAGAGTTTTTCAACCTCTTGTCTGATAAATGCATGAATTGAGTCAGCATCTTCTGGTGTAGCGGTCTTTCCAGTACCGATTGCCCATACTGGTTCGTATGCAATCACGATATTTGCCATCTCTTCTTTTGATACATCGGTAAGTCCACCAGCTAGTTGAGACAGACATACAGCTTCTGCTTTACCAGCTTCTCTTTCTTCAAGAGTCTCACCGATACAGAGAATAACTTCAAACCCATAGGAAAGTGCAAGTTTTACTTTTCTGTTGATGAATGCATCTTTTTCACCATAAATAGCTCTTCTCTCTGAGTGTCCGAGGATCACTACATCTACACCAAGATCTTTCAGCATAGCTGGAGAGATCTCACCAGTATGAGCGCCAGATTCACTATCGGACATGTTCTGTGCGCCAACTAAGATATTTGATCCAGCAAGTACCTCTTTTACAGCTGGGATAGTGGTGAAAGGAGGAGCAACCAATACTTTTGAATTGCATCCTGCAACAGCTGCTTTAAGCTCTTTTGCAAGTTCAACACCTTCTGTAACGGTCTTGTTCATCTTCCAGTTTCCAGCAATATATGCTCTTCTCATAATATTTCTCCTATTTCAGTAATGCAGCAATTCCAGGAAGTGTCTTTCCTTCTAGAAATTCTAAAGAAGCTCCACCACCTGTTGAAACGTGATCGATTTGATCAGCGAAACCAAATTTATTAACAGCAGCGACAGAATCACCACCACCAACGACTGTAACACCTTTACTTTGTGCGACCATCTTGGCAACATCTATGGTTCCCTTAGCGAATGTATCGAATTCGAATACACCCATAGGACCATTCCAGACGATTGATTTAGCACTTGCAAGTGTTTTTCTAATAGCTTCTAGTGTCTTTACACCAATATCTAGTCCCAAGAGACCATCAGGTATATTCTGGTTGTCAACAAAGATAGCTTCAGCATCTTCAGCGAACTTCTCAGCACATACATGATCCAACGGAAGAAGAATCTCAACACCCTTCTCTTTTGCTGTGTTGATTAGCTTCTCAGCTA
>CAZLZY010000390.1:0-2362 GCA_964564075.1 uncultured Spirochaetales bacterium | reverse complement strand
TCATCGTATCACCGGTGATTTAGATTTTGACTTGAATCTTTTCGGTTCTTCTTTGACATTACAGGAGAATCTTGTACCCATATATGATATTGAAAAGAGAAAGAGTTATGATAAAATAACAATTGCAGATTCTTATGATGAAGAGCTCTCTTTGACTCAAGAACTTAAAGTCAGTAGTGAATTTTTGAATACGTCATATCAGTATAAGAGCTATATCTATAACAGTGATAGTACTGAAGATATCACTATTAGACATCAGATCTCTTTATCTGAGCATTTTGATTTTGATTCTTCTGATCTTGGGATCTCCTTGACTTGGAAAATCCCACCTATGCAGTCGATCATCAAACCGTCAGTTTCATTTGATTTGGGGAATGCCTCTTTTGATCTTTCTACCTCTATCATTGAAAATAGTGATTCTGGTATCTATGAACTTGACCCCTTGTCATTCAAAACTTCCTATGCATTTGATGATGTCTCACGATTATCGATAAGTTACGCTCATGATCTAGAGGATATCGAACAATCAAACCTTCAAACTTCTTTTCATACGGAGATCATTGATGATCTGAAATTAAGTGGTTCTTTCACTTTTGATATCTTTGATGAAATCTTTGATACTGGTTGGTCAAAGCTTGCATATAAGAATGCCTATTTCAAGCTTTGGGCAGAGAACATAAAGACTGACATTGAATATTTTGATACAGGTTTTGCTTTGACTGCATTCAAGATAGATACAGGTGAATTGACGTATTTGAGTAAAAGCTGGAAGAATAGGATAAGTTTTGAGGCAGCTATCTCTTCATCTTGGTATCTTGATTTCACCGATTATTATGATAATTCTCTTGATGTTAATTTCACCTTTAATTTTGGAATAGCTGAATTTTTAGACATCAAATTCTCTTCAATATCAAAAAATAGTGCTACATATTCATATTTCTCAAATTTCGATGACGGAACATCACCTAGTTTCTTCGAGGATCTTATCATGTCTTTCAATTTCTTTGATAGGGATCAACGATTAGCTTCGAATTTTAACCTTGATTCTCTACAAGTGGGTATAGTACATTACATGAAGGATTGGGATTTACATGCTGATATTAACGGAAAGATAGGTTACAATGATGATGCTGATGTCTGGGAATGGCAGCCTACAGCAACGATCTATCTACAGTGGAAAGCGATACCTGAAATTGATTTTGAGACTAAAGTAGAGAAAGATGGGAATTCGTATTCTCTGACTGTGGAATAACAAGGAGCCTTTTTGAAAATAGTAGTAGAAGATGCTGTTGTATTACAACAATTATGTGGGATAGATGACAAGCATATAGACTGCATAGAAGCGCTGACTGAAGTAAGATTATTCTATCGAGGGAACACCTTTGAGATACCAGATGATCTTGATCCTTCAGTCAATGATCTTTTTAAATCTCTTTTTACTCGTATGGTTAATTTTATTGAAGATGGTTTTGAACTTGACCCTTATCAGATAAAACTCATGTATCAAGACCTTCAGCCGAATGATAGGGTCCCTATTCCACAAAAACAACAATATATACTCGTGAGTGGAAAGAAGATCCTTGCAAAGAGTAGTAATCAGCGCAGGTATCTTCAAGCTATGGAAGATGCTCAAGTAACCTTCGGAGTAGGTCCTGCTGGTACCGGGAAGACATACTTGGCAATCGCAAAAGCTCTTGAAGCTCTTCAGAAAGGCGAAGTCAAGAAGATCGTTCTTACCAGACCAGTCGTGGAAGCTGGAGAGAGTCTTGGTTTTCTTCCTGGCGACCTGACTCAAAAGATCTCACCCTATCTAAGACCCTTGTATGATGCGATGGAGAATATGATCTCAATGAATACGATCAAGAAGATGAAAGATCAAGGAGTGATAGAGATCGCTCCTTTAGCATATATGAGAGGAAGAAGTCTGCAACAGGCTTTCATCATCCTTGATGAAGCTCAGAACTCGACAAAAGAGCAGATGATGATGTTCCTTACCCGAATAGGGTTTGGAGCTCAAGCGGTGATCACAGGAGATATCACGCAAATCGATCTGCCTAAGAAACATAATTCTGGTCTATTACACGCATCTCGACTATTAAAGAATATAACAGGTATCGAGAGTATCATGTTGGATACCTCTGATGTAGTAAGATCAATATTGGTAAAACGAATAATACAGGCTTATGAAAAAGATAAAGAAGAATAGAACCATAAAGATCTCTTTACGGGATAAGATCATACTTTTTACCCTTCTTGCACTATTTGTTGCAGGGCTATCAATCTCGGATATCATGCTCCATCACCAATTATCAGATGTCATCGATAAGACCGCGTTGGGACTAGAGGTAGGAGAGCTCGCTAC
>CAZLZY010000389.1:0-2363 GCA_964564075.1 uncultured Spirochaetales bacterium | reverse complement strand
CTCTATCGATCCAGGAGAATCCGATCTCCTTCTCCTCGGCATAGAGAGTCTCCCAGACTGTCTGATCGAGCTTCTTCAAGGAGGTAGGGAATAGGATCTTCTCTTCCATGAAGATCATGTTCTTCATCGTCTTAAGTACCGAAGAGCCCTGCTTCTTGATCTTCTTCCCGTTCTCATTATGTGAGATGAGTGTTTTAAGTTGTTTGAACCCATCACGGATCTCATCATGCTTTCCCCACATGACAGAGGTAGGTCCGTTGAACCCAACAGCTTCGAGTTTAGGGAATAGTTGGTTCTCCTTCCTCTGGTAATGTATCTCTATCTTCAAGATATCATCGATAGCTGTAAGAAGTGCCTTTGAATCTATAGGACCTTTCTTTGTAGCCTTGATCATCTCTTCGAATGGTTCAAGTCGCTTTTCAAGCTCTCTGTTCTCTTCCCGATAGGTGAATATCGGGTGACCGGGCATAAAGTGTTCCTCTTTCTGTTTCTTCAATTCGTCTTCGAAGACCTCAATATGGACTTCACATAATTCCTGTATGTTCGATGAGGCGAAGCCTTCATCGATCAATGATTGCTCCATGACAGCTATCTCATCTGCCTGTAATCCTTTTAATATCTCCGCGAACTCAACTTTTAGATCTGTTACGCTCTTTCCATCATGTAATTGAAGGATGATCGCTTTTAGTTGGTCTGATTTATCTTCATTTCCAAAAAATTCACTCATAGGTTGCCCCCTGTCTTCAGTATGAACGAATAACTGTGGTTATCAATTCTTTAACATGAATATAATAATAGTTTTTCCAATCGGCAGTAACTTATGTTACATGTTTCTAACTTTTTTTAGAATTGATAAGAATAATCGGTTGACTCCTCTCAACTCCTCTACGTATGTTGTATATATGAAACAGATAATGACAGAAATAGAGAATCGAAGAGCAAAGAGAGCTTTCAGTGGAGAGAGAGTCTCAAAAGATGTAGTTGAACGTATCCTCACTGCAGGACAACTTGCCCCTTCATGTTTTAATAATCAGCCGTGGCGCTTTGTTATCTTTGATACTGATGAAAGTATGCAAGACATAGGTAAGGCGCTTGCTCCTAGGAATATATGGGCCTCTAAGAGTGCCTTCATCGCAGTTGTGGTCACCAATTATGAGGATGATTGTAAACTAAGCGACAATAGGGACTATGCCTTCTTCGATACAGGTCTTGCAGTAGAGAACATGATGCTCCAAGCAGTCCATGAGGGGCTCTATGCTCATCCTATGGCAGGCTTCGATCCCCAGATGGTCAGAGAAGTCGCCGAGATCCCAGAGAGTACGATCATCGTAGCTCTTGTGGCTTTTGGTGTACCTGGTGACGTGGGAGATCTCGATGAGAGACTGCAGAAACATGAGAATGCCCCAAGGACAAGAAAGCCCTTAGAAGAGATCGTACATTACGGAAGGTGGTAATCCATGCCCTATGATATTTCTGACAAACTCGTGATCGGGATTGCTTCGAGTGCCCTGTTCGACCTATCTGAATCTGATGCGGTCTTCAAGATAAAAGGGGAACAAGCCTATCGTGCATTCCAACGGGAACATGAACATGAAACCCTCCCTAAAGGGGTAGCATTCCCCTTCATCAAACGACTGCTCTCCTTGAATGAGGCCTTCCCTGAAGTAGAACCGATAGAGGTCATCCTCTTCTCACGCAATGACCCTGATACCGGACAGAGAGTCTTCAATACGATCAGTGATTACCATCTTAACATTACGAGAGGGGTATTCATGGGGGGGAAGTCTCCCCATATCTATCTTGATGCTTTCGATACGGCACTCTTTCTCTCAGCTAACAATGAGGATGTGAGACTGGCTATAGAATCAGGACATGCAGCAGGGACTGTGCTCCAGTCAACTATTCCCGAAGATGATGATTCCTTCGAATTGAGGGTGGCCTTTGACTTTGATGGCGTGATAGCAGATGATAGTGCTGAACAGGTCTATCAGAAAGATAAGAATCTTGATGACTTTCAACGCTCGGAGACTGCTAAAGTCTTAGAACCTCACCATCCCGGACCCTTAAGAGAGTTCTTCGTCAAACTCTCTCAATTACAGCGACTCGAACATGAGAGAAAGATCGTAGATCCCCAATACAAACAGTGTATTCGTACTGCTATCATCACTGCAAGGAATGCACCTTCAAATGAGCGTGTAGTCACTACCTTGCGCTCCTGGGATGTCATGACCGATGAGACCTTCTTCTTAGGTGGCATAGAGAAACGTAGGATCCTTGATATCTTCAAACCTCATATCTTCTTCGATGATCAGCTTACCCACTTAGAACCCTCCTCAGGCTTCATCCCTTCTGTCCATATACCC
>CAZLZY010000388.1:0-2368 GCA_964564075.1 uncultured Spirochaetales bacterium | reverse complement strand
TGATCTATTGATCACCTCTGATAATGAGAAATATAGTAAGATCAACTCATTACTCTCTCATATCAAGACTGGTATCATGATAGTTGATCTTGATAATCGCATCTCTCTGATCAATCCAAGAGCAGAAGAGCTGTTACAAGTCAATAAAGCCAGTCTCTTCTCAGATGGTAGTGCTCATGGACCTGTAGGAAAGCCTCTTGCAGAGATCCTAAAGATGACTACATTGGTGAACGATGATAATACGACAAGGATAACTACCCTAGAGGCCATAGATGGACAGCTTCTAGAGGTGAGTATTGAGGCTATGTATAGTAAATATAGACCCTATGAGCACAGTGGAACACTCATCCTCTTACGGGATGTGACTGAGATCCGCAGGCTAGAGCGACTCAAAGATGAGTTTGTCTCAAATGTATCACATGAGCTACGAACTCCACTTACGGTGATAAACGGGTTTGTACAGACTCTTCAATCATGGGATCAATTGAGTACCCCTGATAGGACCAAATCCTTAACGATCATAGAACTTGAGACGGAACGCCTCAAGAAACTTATTTCAGAACTATTGATGCTCTCGCGGATCGAAGGAGAGATGGATGGTTCTCATCAAGTCTTATTCGATCCTGCAGAGGTTCTTAGTGATATGCTAATAACCTTAGAGCCTGTTGCACGAGAGAAGGATATTACTCTTACTATCAAGAACTTAGAAGAAGAGCAGCTCTACCTATCAGGTAGAGAGGTCTGGTTCAAACAGATCGTCTCAAACCTCGTTGATAATGCTATCAAATATTCATCACATGGATCAAAGGTAGAGATTTCATTGATAAGAAAAGAGCACGAGGATATAGAACTGATCATAGAGGATCACGGTATGGGTATCCCAGAAGAGGATATCCCCCGTATCTTCGAGCGATTCTATCGGGTAGAGAAATCAAGAAATAGTAAAATAGCAGGAAGTGGCCTCGGACTGGCCATCACAAAGTTGATGGTAGTGGAATTTAACGGTATCATCACCGTGAAAAGTACTTTTGGAGAGGGAAGTTCCTTTTATGTCTTATTACCTCTCGCATCAGGAGATACTCTTTAAACAAACGAAGATGAGATTAAAAAGAGAGAAGAATATGAGTTATACGTATGCACCCGATATCCTGAAGGCTTGTGATGTAAGAGGAGTCTATGGATCTGAACTAAAAGTAGAAGATGGCTACCACCTAGGTAAAGCATTCGCTACTATGCTGCAGAAAGATGGACTCAAAAGCTGTGCTCTCGGGTATGATGGGAGATTATCATCACCTGAGTTCTCAAACAGAGTCCTTGCAGGGCTTATAGAATGTGGGATCGATGTGATAGAACTCGGAGTCGTACCTTCACCTGTCGTCTACCATGCAGTCAAACGATTGCCAACAGATGCCGGAGTCATGATCACTGCAAGTCATAACCCCGCAGAGTATAACGGGTGTAAGTTCGTCCTCCATGATAGTCTCTTTCATGGGAACAGTATTCAAGAGCTTGCGAATATCAGTAAGAATGATTCATATTTCAAACCAGAGAGACTGGGAGTCGTTACCTCTGTAGATATCAGAGAAGAATATCTCGAATATCTGACAGCATTCGTGAAGAATCCTCTGAAGAAGTCCTTGAAGGTCGTTTGGGACCCAGGTAATGGGGCTTCAGGTGATATACTCCAACGTTTCGTGAAGAACCTCGATGGCGTACAGATCGTTATCAATGGTGAGATTGATGGGCATTTCCCAAACCACCACCCTGACCCAAGTCTTCCAAAGAACATGTTGATGCTAAAAGAGAAGGTTCTAGAGATAAAAGCAGATGTTGGGATCGCTTTTGATGGTGATGGAGATAGGATCGGTACGATGGATGGCACTGGGAGGACACTCTTTGGAGACCAATTATTGGCTCTGTTCGCTCGTGATCATATAAGAGAGAACCCAGGGGCGACCGTCATGTCAGAGGTCAAGGCTGGTTCTTTCTTTTATAAAGATATTGCCGAACACGGTGGGGTACCCCTCATGTGGAAAGTAGGGCATTCGAATCAGAAAGAGAAGATGATCGAAGAGCATATCGGGCTTGCAGGTGAGACCTCAGGACATATCTTCTTCGAGGAGAATTATAGATTTGATGATGGGCTCTTCGCTGCAGTGAAACTTCTTAATCTTCTCTCTATCAGTGATGATAGTCTTGCCGAGATGACTGATACCTTTCCTGTGATACATAACACTGGGGAGCTAAGAATACAGCTAGAAACTCAGCAGAGAAAAGAGCTCATCGTTGATATCGCTGGAAGATTGAAAGCTGCAGATAGAGAGTATATTGACCTAGATGGTGTAAGAGTACCTTCAGGTGACGGTTT
>CAZLZY010000387.1:1136-2372 GCA_964564075.1 uncultured Spirochaetales bacterium | reverse complement strand
GCTTCGATCCGAACTACTACAGAAAGGCCTCATTGATTTCTATATCACCGGATCAAAACCTGATTCTATGCAGATGCTCTCCTTCTCTCTCCTACATAAGTTGTGTGATGCACAGGTTAAGAGACCATTCCGTTGTAAACCGGTCTATAACGAGGGAGTATGGGGTGGTTTCTATACGAAGAAGTACCGAGCTCTTCCTTCTGAGATGAAGAACTGTGCATGGGTCTTCGACCTTATCCCTGCAGAGGTCAGTCTCCTGATGGAAGTGGGGGATTCCCTTGTTGATATCCCTTTTTATACCTTCATTCGATTGGAGAGTAGAAAACTCCTTGGTGATAAGAGTGTGGACACCTATGGTGAGTACTTCCCTATGCGATTCAACTATGATGATACGATGCACAGTAGTGGGAATATGTCTATACAGGTCCATCCGGGAGAGGAGTACTGCAAGAGTAATTTCTCAGAACTCGGAAGACAGGATGAGAGTTACTATATCGTGGCAGCAGGTTTGGACGCGAAGACCTATTGCGGGTTCAACGAAGATGTCGATACTGATGAGTTCATGAGGTGTGTCAAAGAGTCAGAAGAGAACAGTACTCCAATAGATTATAAACATTTCATCCATGCAGTACCGACTAAACCTGGTATGCAGTTCTTGCTCCCTGGTGGAACGATCCACTCTTCCGGACGGAACCAGATGGTATTAGAGATAGGATCTCTTACGATCGGCTCCTATACCTTCAAGCTGTATGATTATCTGAGAAAAGATCTTGATGGTACTCCAAGACCTATCCATTCGATCCATGGAGAGAAGGTACTGAAGACCGAGAGAACAACCTCCTGGGTTGAAGAGAATCTCATGAGAGAACCCAAGGTCCTCACGCAAGAGGGCGACGCTGTAGAGCTTGAGTTGGGTAAACATGACATGTTCTACTTCACCTTGAGAAGACTCGACTTCCAGACTCAGATACGACAGAACACCGAAGGGAAGTTCCATGTTCTAGCCCTTGTCGATGGAGAGAAGGTGCGGGTAGTCAGTGAGAGTGATGCTAGTCTCTATTATGAGATGAACTACCTTGATATCATCGTGGTGCCGGCATGTTTAGGAGCCTATAGAATAGAGAATATGGGAGACCATCCGGTCTCTGTACATAAAACACTTCTCGTCTGATCAATGGAGTAAAAGCAATGAAGCGTTCAGTGGTATTGAGCATCGATATCGGCGGCACCTACTAT
>CAZLZY010000387.1:0-1126 GCA_964564075.1 uncultured Spirochaetales bacterium | reverse complement strand
CTCTTTGAGCATCGGTCCTACTCGAATGAGAATAGAAAGAAGATCCTTGATGCCCTGACAGCTGTGGTCTGTCAAGGCCTCAGCTTCTGTGAGAAGAGTCCTGAAGCTCTGCACTTGAGCCGTATAGCTTTTGATTGTCCTGGCCCCTTCGATTATGTGAACGGACAGGCGGTGATGAACCATAAGTTCCAAGCGATTTATCAGATAAAGTTAGCCCCAATTATCAGGGCTAAGTGTAAGATCCCTCAAACGGTACCTATTGTGATCCATCATGATCTACATGCCTTCACCTATGGGGTCTGTAGATTCGGTGCAGGGAGAGGGTTCGATTCAGTATTCTGTGTGACGATCGGTACCGGACTCGGTACTGGATGTTTCCGAGATAAGCGGATCGATATGAATGGTGACGGGACCCCTAAATACCCGATGTTCCAGAAACCCTATAAGGGCGGTATCGTTGAGGATATTGTCTCGAACAGAGGTATCACAGCCTCCTATAATTCAAAGAATCCAACACACCCGGCAGTTGATGCGAAAGAGATCGAAGCTAGAGCCTTGACTGATGGGGACTCTGATGCGCTAGAGGTCTATGCCAATATGGGGAGGGTACTAGGGAAGACCCTCCTACCTTTCTTAAAGGAGTTAGAGATAGAGGCTCTGATCATCGGAGGACAGATCTCCAAAGGTTTCGATCTGTTCGGGGATAGTTTGAAGCAGGAATTAATGACTTGCGATACCCTGAGATTCATCGGACCGGCAAAAGACCTCAGTAGTACTGCAATCAGAGGCTGTGGTGCACTACCTCTGTCTTGGTATGAAGCTTATAAGGAAGCGGTCCTATGAGTGAACAGCTTATCAGGAGACTTCCCGTGGAAGGAATAGAAGATTTCTGTGAGACCTTCGCAGCTATTTTCCCTGAGTTACCTATAGACAGGAGGACCCTCTATGAGAACCTGTGGTGTGATACTCATGACTTATGGTCACGATCACTCATTGCAGAAGATGAAAAGAAGATAACAGGTGTTCTACACGCTGTATTGTCCGATAAGATCCTCTACATCGTAGTAATTGGAGTTGTACAGGAATATAGAAGGATGCAGGTCGCTACGCGACTATATGAGAGATT
>CAZLZY010000386.1:0-2373 GCA_964564075.1 uncultured Spirochaetales bacterium | reverse complement strand
AGGGTTGTTGAAGCATAGGATTGATTGGTGGTGGTTGAACAGGGTGATTCTCAAGAATAGGAAGGATGGGTTTTTCACTCTCTTTGTTAAGAAAATCTATCTCATCAGAAGAGAGATCCTCTGAGAAGATCTTTCTCTGATCAGACGTGGATGAATCAGTCATTGGTTCAATAGGTTTCTCTAACGGCTCTATAGGTGTCTCTTTTATGATAGGTGGCTGTTCAGTGAAGACTTTGGAAGTTTTAAAACTAAAGACCTTCTCTTCTTCGAGCACGGGTGCCTCATCTCTTCTAGGAGGTTGTTCAATATCCTTAAGATGAGCTTTATCGTGTTCATTCTCTTTTGGGAGATCCAAGGAGTAGAAATTTGAGTTCTTTAATTGGTTCTGAGAAACAGAGATCTTCTTTGCTACAACAGGGTTCTTCTCTTTAGCAGTGAAAATGAGAGCTGTTATCAAGAAAAGCACGATAAAAATAGGTGCGACAACAAATAGAAGATCCTTATAGGTATCTTTTGGTATGGATGAAAATCCATTATATTCCCGATATTTCAGATATAGATTAACGGCAGTATAGGATAGAGTCCCAACAAGTACGAAGCTAACAATCACAGTAAAAAAATCTTTAAGCCTGCTTGCCATGTTATTTTCCTTATCTATTCAATTTTTTTAATAGGTTCGATATATAATCTTTTTCTAACAGATTATTTCTTTCGGAAGGGGATAAACCCTCAAGCATAAACAGTAATTGCTTAACTTCTTGTTCAATCTCAGGGAAGTCATAGGTATATACTGGATCAGATGTGGTTCCTATCATATCACTCTCAAGATCATCTAAAAAATCAGAGTCTGTGATCATCTTTGAGAAAATTGCATCTTCACTATCTGTTTCATCAGGGTGCTCACAAGATCTTGATGATGGATATACAGAATTTAATATACTACCGCTTTTCTTCAATTTATCCAATTCAGAATCATAATTCTTTTCTTCAGTGACAGGTTTCTTCACCTTTTGTAACAAGGGTTCAGGATCATGATTCACAGGTTCAGCATATTCTTGTGTCTTTTCTTTGATTGTTCGTATGAGATTATCAAGATCTTCAAAATCAGCATCACTGGAATAGTCTGGTTTCTTATGTTTTCTCTGTTCATCTTCAAAATTCGTTGAATCAATTCTATTGAACTTACCATATAAACCAGGATAATTCTGTTTTTTACTTTTATACAATTTATACTCCACAAAAATTCAGTTATAGTATATCATATTTATATTAATAAAAAAGACAATAAGAAGCTATGAATAAACCACATATTTTATTGAGTATTGCTATCTCTTTATTAGTCTATTCCATAGGGTTGACTCTTTATGGCTCTTTTGGTGTGATAAACACCAATAAAGAGTTAGAGAAGCAGGAGCAACTCATTATAATGCTTCAAGATGTGAGCGTAGAGAATACTGAGCTAACCTTAGAATATGAAAGACTCCAGGATCCTGAATATATATCTAATTTAGCCAAGGAATATGGTTTGACAGGAGGAGAGACGATTATCTATCTCCCTGCCCATAATGAGGATGCTGAAGTAACACCTACTCGGATCATCCATACTATTGCCACAGATGAGGCTAATAAAGTCTCAAATACCCTGTTATTAGCAATTTCTGCTCTCATTGGATTCTTATTCTTCTTGATCTTGACTTTTCTTACTCATAGAATACCAAAAAAAAGTTCTTCTGACTAACAGAAGAACCAATGTTCATAAGCCTAGTGCTCATTTATTTAGTTATTTTTCTACCTTCAATATAAAAACGTTTCTCATAATCTTCTCCCATTGAGAAGGTCTTTCTTGGTAATGCACCATCGTGTACGATTGATGAGAAGAAATCATTCTTAGAAATACTAGGAAGGAAGATACCAACGTTGCCATCTTTGACCCCAAGATTATAAGTGACCTGGGTCCCATGAGTATAATCAATCGTAGTTTCTTTGTTTCCTTTCAAATAGGCATCAAGGGTCTTCTGTAAAGTTGCTGCGACGATCTGAGCTTCCGCACCATTGATTTTGATGACCTGAATGTTCTGTTTTTCGTCAGTGATACCAAAATACTGGTAAGAATCCTCTTTGTGAATAAGAGCATACATATCATCTGTTGATTTACAATCAATTCGCTCAAAACTATCACAATTCTTTGCAAGTTCGGAAAGTATGTTCTCTTTATCAGCATCAAATAGAACTCGGTGAATAGGTTCGAAGATCAATCCTTCATCAAAGATATTCTCGAGTTCTACCAGTGCAAAACGTGCTGGATGAGTCTCTCTCTGTTCTTCAGTAAGATCTACTTTGATATCTTCCCAACAGGATTTTGCTGTTGCAAGA
>CAZLZY010000385.1:0-2383 GCA_964564075.1 uncultured Spirochaetales bacterium | reverse complement strand
AAATTTCTCTTCTCGACCATCATTTCTCTGGTGAACAAGAAGGAGGGAACTACAAAAGAAGTGAAGCTGGTGTTTGTCCGTAATCGGAACAAGAAGAGTGAGTTCCTGTCCATCCTCTGCACCGATACCGGGCTTACAGAAGACCAGATTATCGAATACTACAGTTGTAGGTGGGGTATAGAATTACTATTTTTCACCTGCAAGTCCTTTTTGAGACTACAGAAGAGCACTCAGTCTCTCGATTATTCTGAAATCCATGCAAGCACCGCGATTGTTATGTTTCAGTATTCAATGCTCTCTTGGATGAACCGTAATAATTCTGATGAGATAAGTTTCGGAGAACTCTTTTATCAACTCCTTGAGGAAGTGCAGGATATCGCTTTGTTCAATGCTATCGAGCTGATTCTGTCGTTATTCATAGAAACCATCGCCTCCGAATACTCGATCCCCCTGGATAAACTGAATGAGACATTGAACAATTTCCTCAGGCAACTGCCTCACATATTGAAAAGTCAATCCGAGTCAGTTGCTTGATTAGGTATGCGAACTTTGAGTAATGATCATATTATCAGATTCAAGACTGATGATAATGGAGAAATGATCTTCAATGAACGCTACAACTCCTATGATACCGTGACTCGGTATTATAACTGGGATAGTGCAGCTGGAATAAAATACACCGTAGATCTACGAAAGCCTGCTGGTGATAAGGTCTATATCAAGACATTACTCAAAGATGATGGTACAGCTGAGAAGTTTGATAAGAAAAGAACCTATACCGTAGCTATTAACTCATACCGAGGTAATGGTGGTGGTGGGCATCTGACAAAAGGTCTAGGTCTATCAAAAGAGGAGATCGCAGATCGAACGATCGATTCTACAGTTGCTGACCTAAGATTCTACTTCATCAAACAGTTCGAGAACATGGGAACGGTAGTTCCCTCAGTAGATATGAACTGGATCGCATCACCGATCATTTGGGCAGAGAAGGCTGCGATTCTGGATTATCCATTACTGTTCGGCGAATAGAAGATTTATGTTGATTTGATTAAGAAAGCTGTCCCTCGGGGCAGCTTTCTTATGCTATACTAGCCAAAACAGGAGGAGTTATCATGGAGAAGATTATTCGTTGGGGTATTTTGAGCACTGCTAATATTGGACTAAAACATGTTATCCCTGCAATACAGAAGGCAGAGGGCTGCGAAGTCCTTGGTATCGCATCACGAGCTAAAGAGACGGCTGAAGCTGCAGCTAAGAAGATGGGGATCCCTAGATCCTATGATACGTATGAGGCACTCCTTTCTGACCCTGATATTGATGCTATCTATATCCCTTTACCAAACCATATGCATATTCCATGGATGAAGAAGTGTCTTGAGGCAGGTAAACATGTCTTATGTGAGAAGCCTCTAGCCCTCCATGCAGATGATATCGATGAGATGATAGAGCTACAGAAGAAAAGCTCCCTAGTGGCCGGTGAGGCCTTCATGGTACTCCATCAGCCAAGATGGAAGAGGGTGAAGGAACTGATTGCTAGCGGAGAGGTTGGCAGAGTCAGACATATAGATGGATTCTTCAGTTATTATAACGATGATCCAAAGAATATACGAAATAACCCAGCATACGGTGGTGGTAGCGCCTATGATATCGGAGTATATCCTGTTGTGACCACTCGGATGGCTTTAGGGGAAGAACCTGTGAGACTTACCGCTAAGGGGATAATGGATCCTGCTATGGGAATCGATACGGTAACCTCCGTCATCATGGAATTTCCCTCCTGTACAGCAACGTTTACCTGTTCAATGCAGATAGCTCCCTATCAACAGATGCGCATCTGCGGCGAAAAGGCTGTCCTGACTTTGGATACCCCATTCAATACTCCCAATGATCGTGCTGTTTCGATAAATCGAACGACTGGGATCTTCCCAGAAGACACTAGTGAATTAGAACAGTTCGATCCTTGTGATCATTATACCTTCCAAGCTGAGGCTTTTAGAAAGAGTATTCTAGAGGGTGTCCCATTTGCAGGATCTCTAGAGCATGCGAAGAAGAATCAGCGGGTGATCGATGCGATCTACCGGTCGATGGAAAGTGGTGTGTGGGAACAGGTCTGATATTTATCAAGGGGTAAGCACCATGAAAGAGAAAGCAATGACCATAAAGAAGTTCCTAATCATCTCATTTATCAGTTATGGGGTGATCCTCATCCTGACGGGCCTTCTTGGTCCAAGATTAGTACGTGTGTTCTATCCGCTACCACCTGATACGGGAGCAAGTTGGTATTACTGGCAGACATCTGCTACAGAGTTTGCAGTGAGAGCCTCCTATATCATAGGATATCTACTCCATCAGGCAGTGCTGTGGTATTTCCTTATCAAACGAC
>CAZLZY010000384.1:0-2386 GCA_964564075.1 uncultured Spirochaetales bacterium | reverse complement strand
TACCATGGCATTACCGCCATCTACGATCTTCTGCTTGAATGATTCTTTAATCTCTAGTGTGTTCACGTGATCCTCTTCTTGCCAGTCTTTTCTACTGGTGTTGTATTATGTGTTTATATTCATCGATCTTCAAACGAATAAGTTCGTTATCTTTCTCTTGAGGAGCATAGCTCCTACGCTCATCGTTCGTTGAATTAATAACAGCCTGTCGAATTGAATCCAGATTCATCTCTGGATACATATATAGTAGCTGTGAAGCAAGATTCCCGATCGAAGCAGCTTCGATCGGTCCTACATGGACCGGTAGCCCGGTGATGTCTGCTGTCAATTGATTAAGATATTCATCACGGGTCCCTCCCCCGATGATAAAGATCTCATCAAATTTCTTCACCGTGACTTGTTGCAGCTCGTTGATCGCCTTCTGATAACAGAGAGTCAGCGAGAGGTAACAGCTTGCGAGAAGGACCTTCCAATCAGGAGTCTTAGTCAATCGTGATAGAGTCTGGTACATGTTACGAGTACTGAATATCTCAGAATGGTTAGGGTCGAAGACCGGTACGTTCATACCAAGGCTTTCCGCTATCTGGGATATCTCATCCCAGCTCATATGATGACCCTCTTCTTCACAATACTTCTTCATCTCCTGTAGTAGATACAGTCCTGTTGAATTCTTTAGTAATGTTGTAGTTCCCAATACTCCTGCCTCGTTGGCAAAACGATAGTTCTCTACACTTGGGGAGATGATAGGATAGGTCAGCTCTGCACCTATGAGGGACCAGGTCCCTGAGCTGATGAATAACTGATCGTGTTTATCTGTAGGCATAGCGGTTACGGCTGAGGCCGTATCATGGCTCGGGGTACAGATAAAGGGACACGGTGCTATATTCAGCTCTTCCGCAATCTCACGCTTAAGCCATCCGATACACTTGCCGTGTTTCTCGATGGGAGGCATCCAGGATTGGGGGATGTCATACTCTTCAAAGATCTTATCAGAATAGCCATCTTCGATCGCGGTATACATCTGTGAAGTGCTCACGATCGATCGCTCTGTCTTCTTCTCTCCGGTGAAGAGGTAGATGAGTAGATCTGGTATGAACAACACGTCATGAGTCTTCTCGAAACGCTCAGGTAGCTTCTCACGTATACCTAGCAGTTGATACAGGGAGTTCATGGGATGGTTCTGGATACCGCTATGTTCCCAGTTGAATAGTAGCTGTTGGGGTGAGAGTGCTGAAAGTACGGACGAACCTAGTGTATTTCTATAGCAAAGGGGGTCCGCTATAAGTTCACCTTGCTCGTCAAGCATCCCGAAATCGATTCCCCATGTCGTGACACCGACGGTATCTATCTTCCCATACCTTCTATAGGCTTTCTGTAGTCCCTGTTTTAGTCCTTCGAAGATCCTTTGTATATCCCAATGAAGATATCCATCATGATCTACCGGATCATTGGATATCTGATCGATGATCTCTACGGTGAAGGAATGGGTATCATATATGCCGAGAACAATCCTGAAGGAAGAGTTCCCGCAATCAAAAGCAACGTGGTAGGTCTTGGTCGTATTACTATTCTCACTCATGATAGGTATTCGCTCCAATTGCATAATGCAGTACATCTTCCTGTGTGAGATGATCATTCTCTATGATTGCTTGACAGGAGCCTTCTCTCATGACCAATATCCTATCTGCCATACGGAGTACCTCTGGCATCTCGGAGGATATCATGATGATCGATGCTCCCTCTGCAAGGAGAGCCTCCATGAGTTTATAGATCTCTACTTTGGCACCTACATCGATGCCTCGTGTAGGTTCATCAAAGATATAGATCCTAGCCTGGGTAAGTAACCACTTCGCAATAATGATCTTCTGTTGGTTCCCCCCACTTAAGGTCTGAACCAATACGGTATCGTTAGGTGTTTTTATATGTAATTTTGCTATGGACTCTGCTGAAGCCTCTTTCAGTGCTTTAGGACTCAAGAAGCCTCTGTCCATCATCTTCATGAGCGATGAGATCGAAATATTCAGTTGTACTGAATGATTGAGGAACAAGCCCTCTTTCTTTCGGTCTTCACTCAGATAGACGATACCATTACGAACAGACTCTGCAACACTCTTATTCGCGATCTCTTTACCACAAAAGGTGATCGTCCCACATTCCTTCTTGTATTCACCGATAAGGGTCTTTGCGATCTCTGTCCTACCAGAACCAACAAGTCCTGAGAACGCGAGGCATTCACCTTTTCGGAGGGTGAAGTTGATATGTTTCACCTTATCCCTATAACAGAGATCCTTGACTTCAAGACTATTAGTTTCACAGATAGTTCTTGTTCTTCCGTTATGCGATGCGTCGACTTCACGCCCTACCATCATGGTTATGAGCTCGGAGA
>CAZLZY010000383.1:0-2442 GCA_964564075.1 uncultured Spirochaetales bacterium | reverse complement strand
ATCGCCTGAAGGCACTGTTGTATATATAGAGGACGAGGGGCTTCGTCGAATTCAGAGGCCCACCTTCTCCCTGATAGGTCATATTGAGGACCTGTGTGAATATCCTAAGATATCGTATAGTTCCCGTGACTATGAGAAATACCATAGTCGGTTTCAATAACGGTAAGGTTATGAAGAGGAGTTTATCCTTGTTATTCGCGCCATCGATCTCTGCAGCTTCATAATACTGTGTCGAGATCCCCTTGATACCTGCAAGGAAGATGATCATCTGGAACCCTAAGTCAGCCCATATCGTAGTTCCGAGAATAGAGAACAGAGCCTGCTTCTGAGAGAAGAGGAATTGTTGTTGGGGGAGACCCATATATATGAGTATCTTGTTGAAGACCCCGATAGGCGCTGGTTGATAGAGCCATCTCCAGACCCATGCGACCGCTACCATAGAGGTGATATAAGGGATGAAGTAGACAGCTTTGAATACTTCAGAGCTCTTCCCCATCTTATCGATGTTATAGGCAAGGACAAAACCAAGAAACAGACTGATAGGGAGTCCGAATAATACATACTTACCGGTATTCCCTAAGGTCTGCCAGAAGAGCTTATCCTGCAAAAGAGCTTTATAGTTTTCCAGTCCAATGAATGTTTTATCTGATGATACGATATCCCAATCTGTCGTAGATAGGAAGAAGGCATAGAAGGTCGGGTAGAATCGTATCGAAACATAAAATATGAATGGAAGGATCAAGAATATGTAGGCCCATATGCGTTTAGTCTGCTCTAATGACCTCTTTGAAGCTAACTCGTGTTTCATAGTACATCCCATACAATAGTGCTGTACTGCAAAGCTGCAGTACAGCACATTAAGCTCACAACCTATTTGTTGTTGTAGTAATTATCTAAGACTGCCTGTTCTGTAGCAGCTGCTTCATCAACAGCATCTTTTATAGACATGCCATTCAGCATAACCTGATCATACGCATCGATCCAGACTTTTCTCTGTGATCCTTCTTCGATGAACTTGGTTGCTGTAGCATACTCAAGACCTCTGATGAATGGTCCATATTTTGGATCATCCTTGAATTCATCAGTCATTGCTAAAGCTTTCTTTGCAGGGAGTTCTCCAATATTCTTCAACCACATTGACATTGCTGCATCGGAAGTCATGAAATCAAGGAACTTCAGGGAAGCTTCAAGCTCTTTTCCTGAGGTGAAGCTCGTGATACCATTTGCCCAGAATGAAGCGAAGTTGTACTTCTTACCATTCATTGAAGGGAGTTCAGTAACACCATAATTAAGATCTTCGATCTTGTCGAATGTTCCGAGTCTGAAGGAACCATCGATAGTCATACCCATCATCTGTGATTTAAAAGCTGTTACATCATCTGTCATGAAGTTAGGCATACCGATCTTCTCTACTGAGTTTAAATCTGTGAAGAATTTGAAGGCATCGTAACCGGCCTGGCTATTGTAAGTGACTTGTGTTCCGTCTTCATTATAAGGAGTCCCGCCATACTGTCTGATCAGTACTTCTCGTACCCAATGGTGAAGCTGAGCACGTAATTCCATAGTCATGCCTGTCTGGAGGTAGTTACCATTCTTGTCTGTCTCTGTCAGCAGCTTTGCGAACTCGACAAGTTCTTCTACCGTCTCAGGAGGAGTCTCAGGATCAAGACCAGCTGCTTCGAATAGGTCTTTGTTCCAGAATAGAGCCAAAGATCTTACTGCTGTAGGGAGTGCATAATAGGAACCATTGAATTTAGCTGCTCCTACGAGGGAGAAGAATTCATCTTCGATTCTTTTATTACTGAAGGTTGATTCTGGTAGTGGCTGTAGGTAACCTGAATCAATATAGGTTGGGAGCCATCCATAATAGAGGTTGATCACATTTGGACCTTCACCTGAGGGAACAGAAGATGCGACTTTTGTGTTGTACTGTTCATATGGGAATGTCTGCTGTGAAACCTTGATATCTGGGTTCGCTGCTTCGAACATCTCGATCAAGGTATCAACGGTCTCTTTCTTTGTCTCATAAAAATACTGCCAATAAACGATCTCAGTAACCTCTGGTTCGCCAGCTGCAGGTGCCGATTCTTGTGCACCTCCTGCGAATACAGGTGTCATGATAAGCATAGCGAATGCTGCTAATGCCAATACGATCCTACTAAATTTTGTCATCGAATTCCTCCTAAGAATTTTTTATATCATGAAATCCAACATGGATACCATGAATTTCATTAACCGTTTTTCAATAAACGGGTTAAATCCTGTTTCAGCGCTACATTAAGAGCTTGTGCCTTCTCTTCATACGCTCTCTCGATCGATATGCAGAATGATATCTTCGGTTCTGTACCTGATTTCCTCAGGTACCAATGACCGATTGGGCTTTTTGAAGCATCACGTAGCTCATAGAAGAGCATGTCAGTCTCTCTTTCGAACAGCCTCTCA
>CAZLZY010000382.1:0-2442 GCA_964564075.1 uncultured Spirochaetales bacterium | reverse complement strand
TAAGTGGTTCTACTACCGTCGATTCTTCATCTTTATCAAAGAATGTGACTATAGTGTTAACTTCCCAAGATTTGTCCACTCAAGTATCAAATAATCTGAATAAAAAGAATTAAGTCTATATATTACAAGAAAATCAATGTTTCTCACTTGATTATTATCGGAGATATGGTATTATTAATTGAGTGGACAATACACACCTCAAGGAGGATCACATGTTCTTCGATTTTACCGTGCCTGTTCCCATCATCCAAGGAAAGATCACCAGCAGGAAAAAGGGCAAGTCAATTCATGTTGAATATCTGTACGATCGTATCTACCATCCCGAGAAAAAGTACAATATTCCTAAGCGGGCTGTCATTGGGAAGGTCTGTGTCGATGATACTTCATCGATGTTCCCCAATGAAAAGTATTTGGAGTTCTTTCCTGATACCGTGATTCCTGAGGTCCGACCCTTAGCTTATCGAAGTTGCTGTCTGAGAATCGGATCCTATCTCGTTATTAACAAAGTGATAGAGGAGTACCATCTTAACCAGATGCTCAGCACCTGGTTAGGAGAAGATTGCAGGCTGTTCCTTGATCTGGTAGCATTCTCGATCATTACCGAAGATAACGCAGGTATGTACTATCCCGATTTTGCATACAATCATCCATTATTTTCTAGCCAGATGAAGATCTACAGTGATTCAAGTGTATCAAGACTTCTTGGATCGCTGACAAAAGAACAAAGCGTTGGGTTTCTCAATGATTGGAATACCCACAGAGATCATCGACAGCGAATCTATATCTCCTATGACTCAACCAATAAGAACTGTCAGGCCGGTGATATAGAGTTGGTTGAGTTCGGGCACCCAAAAGATGACAAAGGGCTTCCGGTGATCAATATTGCGATTACCTATGACAAGACAAATAAAGTCCCCCTTTTCTATGAGGAGTATCCTGGTTCTATTGCTGATGTCTCACAGCTACAGTTCATGGTCGATAAGGTCCATGAGTATGGATACCGGAGGATGGGGTTTATCCTCGACCGTGGATACTTCAGTAAGGCTAACATTCGCTATATGGACCAAGAGCGGTATGACTTCATCATCATGGTAAAAGGAATGAAAATTCTTGTCAGAGACCTGGTGGAGAACGTGAGAGGTACCTTCGAAGCCAACAGAGACTGTTCAATACGGGCCTATAGAGTATATGGAACGACGGTCAAGAGAAAGCTGTATGTTGACGATGAACATGATAGGTGGTTCCATATCTACCACAATCCAAGGAAACAGGCAGCGGAGCGTGAACACCTAGAGATCAAGATCGATCGCCAAAAAGAGTTCTTCACTAAGCTAGTGGGGCAGAAGGTGGTATTTGGAAAAACTGTAAACCACTACTTCGAGATATATTATGATAAGGACGACAGATTCCTCTATGCACGGGAGAAGAAGGAGGTGATTCAGGCTGATCTTGAACTCTGTGGGTACTTTGTAATCGTCACCTCAGCGAAGATGACTGCTGCTGAAGCCATCGTGCTGTACAAGAGTCGTGACTCCTTGGAGAAGCTATTCCGTAGCGATAAGACGTTCTTGGGAGCTAGAAGCCCCAGAGTTCAGTCTCAGGCTTCTGCCTCCACGAAATTCTTCACCCTGTTCGTTGCCCTCATCATTCGTAATAGGATCTATACACTTCTCAAGGATGAAGTCCTCCGACTGGATTTGAAGAAGAACTTTATGATAGTTCCTGCAGCATTACGAGAGCTTGAGAAGATCGAGATGGTCAGGAGGGGTACGGGGCAATACCGATTGGATCATGCAGTGACCAAGACTCAGAAGACGATCTTGCAAGCATTCGGCCTTGATGAAACGTATGTGAAACAGCAAGCTACCGAGATTGGTAATCTGCTGGAGAAGAACGGATCACTGTTGGATATTCCACAGGAACACGAAGGAGACTAAAGATGCCAAAGTGAATATTGTATTGAAATAGACCCAGTGTGTTCATGAAAGAGAACCACCATGATCATGAAACAGAACCATGGTGGTCATAGAGAGAACCAGTTACAAATTATTGATACTGAATACCATGCCGTTCTCTCATAGATTTGGTCCCATCAATAAAGATCTTATAAGAATCATGAATAATCCTATCAAGAATAGCATCAGCAAGAGTATCTTCACCGATACGATCATGCCAACCTTCAGGAGCGAATTGAGAGCAGAAAATAGTAGATGATTGCTGGTGGCGAGCTTCAATAATTTCTAATAGATCCATAGCTTGAGTCTCTGAAAGAGGAGAAAGTAGCCATTCATCAAGAATAAGCAGTCTGAATTTCTTAAAGTATTTCATGACCTTCTTATAGGTACCAGTACCTCGAGCAATCGCAAGATCATTGAAAAGATCCGGAAGTCTTATATAACGAGATGTTTTGAAATTTCTACAAGCTGCAATTCCAAAAGCACA
>CAZLZY010000381.1:0-2455 GCA_964564075.1 uncultured Spirochaetales bacterium | reverse complement strand
CATAGATGTATCTTACTGCATTACCAGGAGGCTTATAAGGACCCGGATGAATCATGCAACACCACGGGCTTCTCGAGACGATCAGTTAAAGTTTGCAATAGAGACCTGTAAGAATAACAGGAATCACCTACTTCTTCCGGAATTTTATGATGTCTTCCTGAAGGTTCTTCACGAGACTGTGATATCTTTCTTCGATATATCTCCGCTTGATCTTAAGGGTCTGGGTCAGCTCTTTTCCCTCGAGAAAATCGTTCTTCACCGGCAGGATCCTTGATACAGACTCAAAAGTCTTGAAACCATGCTCTTTAGAGATCAAGGCATTCACCTCCTTCATCAGGTGGCGAATGATATCCTCATGGCTAATGGAGTCCCTGCCTTCAAGGACCACCTCCTCATATGATATCTTGAGCTCTGCTGCGAGCTTCATCATCTCCTCTTCGTTCACTGCCACAATGGCGGTAAGCTGTTTCTTATCCTGCCCCAGGACTACAGCGTGGTCGATGTACACGCTCTCCTTCATCTTCTCTTCAATGGGTTCGGGTTCCACGTTCTCCCCACCCATAAGGACGATAGTATCCTTCATTCGTCCTACGATGATGACCTCACCGTTTTCAGACTTCACCGCCAGATCACCAGTATTGAGCCAACCATCTTCCGAAAGGACCTTGTCAGTTGCCTCAGGGTTCTTGTAATATCCCTGCATCACCTGTGGGCCCCGGACGAATACCACCCCTTTTTCACCGATGGCTGTGGCTGATCCATCTTCACGACGGATTTCCACTTCGGTGTTATCAAAAGGAATCCCGGTGGTGTTGAAGGTATTGTTCTCCATAGTCCGGCTGAGGATTCCGGGAGCCGTCTCAGTCATCCCATACGCATTGACGACCGGGATGCCCAGGGAATTGAAGAACTCATCGAGGTGTTTAGGCAGTGCCCCTGCTGCGGATGTTGATACCCGCAATCGTCCTCCCATCTTCTCCATGAAAGGCCTGAAGAGCCGTTTGGCCAACAGGTGCCCTGGAAGAAAGAAGACCCTCCGAAGGAAATGGACAACTGTCGCGAAGCATCTCCTTACAGTACCTCTCTTTTTCAAGGATATATAGCTTCCGTGCAGATACTGGTTTGATTCGAGGTATTTCTTATTGATCTTGATGAACAGGAAGAGCAGATTCCGTTTTACCCCAGACATCTGGCTGAAAGCCTTAAGCATCTTCTGATAGATCGATTCCCACATCCGAGGTACGGTGATCAGGACCTGAGGTCTCTCCTGTATCAGGTCTACGCCGAATCGACCTGGGGAAGTGTAGACCAAGGTCATCCCAACTGAATAGGCGCAGTATTCGAAAGCCCTCTCATAGACATGCCAGGAGGGAAGCATCACTACTGAAGTCTCAGGGCGTTCAATATCCACTCCCAGACGGGGAGTATTAGCATGGATGTTCTGAAGGAAATTGGCATGTGTCAGCATCACCCCCTTGGGATTCCCGGTGGTTCCCGAAGTATACACGATGGTCATCAGATCATCCGGTTCGATTTCACCTGATAACCGATGGAGCAGCTTCGGATCCTTTTTGTAGATGGGCGTTCCTATTTCCATGACTTCTTCGTAGAAATGAACTTTCTCTGTAAGGTCTTTGGGAATATTGGTATCATCTCCACCATCAACCACAAAGATCCTTTCACAGCGGATCCAGTCCTCTGCACAAAAGACCTCTATCAGGTCTCTCAATTGTTCTCTGTTCTCTACGATGAGATATGTCGAATCCGAATGGCTATAGATGAACTGGGATTCCTTGGGAGTTGTGTCTGAACCCCGGGGTACCGAAACCGCGCGTAACGCCATAATAGCGAAATCTGTGGCAATCCATTCGAAACGGTTATTGATGAAAAAGCTGACATGGTCATTCTCTGTCATTCCGTAATGTGCGAATCCCGCTGTCAGGGCACCGATTGTCTGTACGAATTCCCCATAAGTCCGATCAGGAACATCCTTTCTGTTCTTTGTCCTATGGGAAACTCGATCCGGATAGACAGCAACTGTCTCTAATGGGACCTCAAGAATATTCTTATACATTGGTACTCCTCTCATGATTCAAGCAGAAGCTGTCTTGTAAGCGTAATAAATGATTTACTTCATACAGATACTGCAGCAAGCATGCTGCCACCGGTATTCCTGTGGTCTATTTGACCCATATTATGTAATATTGAAGTAACAAGCAACTTGAAATCCAGACGATCAGTTTACACATTCTTATTCAGCAAACAAGGTCTCTCAACCTATCTCATGGTTTCACAATAGATTGAATGTCCTAAGCGGTCAAGAAGAAATTCTCACTAGTGATTTCTCACTAGTCTAGTAAATGATTAAAAAGGCCGTGGGTTAGTTATTCTCATCTTTACGCACTTGAGCGAAAATAGTGATGGTGTAATCCAGATAAAATCTTCATTTTCCTTA
>CAZLZY010000380.1:0-2457 GCA_964564075.1 uncultured Spirochaetales bacterium | reverse complement strand
TCGATCCTATAGAACTCATGGAAACGCATCGCTACCATCCCATAGGTCGGAGGGATATCGAGCCAATGTTTCTCGAACACCCCTACATAGTTACCAGCACATCCTACCCAGTTCGTCTCTTCTACGGCATCTCCTGCCATCATGAGGAAATCCCGTCTCTCAAGATCTGGGATCGAAACAAGCAGAGGAGCATAGACTCGACCAAAGAACTCTTTAGGTCCTGCTATATCTTCAAAAGGGGATGAGAGGTGAATAACACAATCAGGTGCGAAGATCTCCTCTAGTTGACTTTGAAGTTTCTCTGGTTCGATATCATAGAGGTATCCTCTCAACCTGGAAATCAGTTCTTTATTCTTACTATGGACATCACTCATCTGCAGCTTCCCTCTTATTGTAATACTTCTCTATAGACTCGTAGCATATTACTACCACCGATCTTAGCTATATCTTCCGGAGTATACCCGTGAGCCTCTAAGGCTGGTATCACTTGGCCGAATAGTTCATGGTGATCAGGCCCAATGATATAATCACTCTTCCTGATACCATAATCTACCCCTTCTACGATCCCAGGATATTTCTCACTCTGCATAGGAGTAAGACGATCGAAATCACAGAAATAGGGGCCTCTATTCGCATACCCTTTCACGACCTCTCGGTTCATAGGTGTCTGATATGCACAGTAATCAGGGCCAAGTGCCACATGATCGATACCTACCGTCTCGACGACATGATCGATATGACGAATAAGATCATCCAGGTCAGGAGTCTCTTTATTACCTGCAAGCAAAGCAGCGAGAAAGCTTAGACCAACGACTCCACCGCTACTTGCGATATTCTTCATCCTCTCATCACTAATATTACGAGGGTGATCACACAAAGATTTAGATCCTGTATGAGAATCGATGATGGGAGAGTCTGTGAGTCCTGCAAGATCGTAGAACCCATGATCTGAGAGCTGTGAACAATCGATGAGCATACCGAGTCTATCAGCCTCTTTTACGACCTCAACACCGAAGTTGGTCAACTTCCCCCTACTTCTCTCTTGAGCGACACCGTCCCCCAATCTGTTGCGTCCATTACCGGTGATTTGTACAGACCGAAGTCCTGAACGATATAAGGATCGCAAGTTAGCTAGGATATTAAGATTCTTCTTTCCCTGCAGAGGTCTCCCTCCGGAGATCTTCGCAAATATACCGATCGCATCAGTAGAGAGGACTCTCTCTATATCAGCATTATCCCTACAGATGATGAAGGATTCACAACCAGACTCAAGATCTGAGAGTAGGATGTCAAGTTTCTTATGAGCATCCCAGAATCTGTCTTCAGAGGCACTATAGAGGATCTGTGCGATATGATCCCCACCAATTGCCATGTTCACGAACTTCACACCCTGAGCATCAAGGACTGGTTTATAGAACTCATCGAATATATGACGATTCGAATAGAGAACATCCTCTTCATGAACGATGAACTGATACACATAGGCATCGAACATCTCCTGATGTGCATCAAATAGCATATAGGATCGTTTATCTACCATATCGTCTCCTTCAGCAGTCGCATCATGTTACCGCCCAGTATCATCTTGACTTCGTTATCACTATAGCCATGACGAAGCATATATTCTGTGATCAGAGGAGCCTGCATGAGATCATTTGGTTCATCAAGCATATGATTCTCCTTAGGGATACCTGTATAGAATCCCTCGATAGTACCCGGAGCCGGACACATGGCTCGGTGAATATTGTCGATCATATGAAAATGATCAAAATCAAGCCCCAGACCGATATGTTCGGTACCGATAAGTTCTGCGATATGATCAATATGTCTGATCACATGTTCCCAGGTTATTGGTTTCTTATACTTCTCATACTCCCAAAGTATCTCGGTCTTCACCATCTCCATACCGATGACACCACCATTACGGCCTATTGCCTTGATCCTCTCATCACTAAGATTGTTTGGATTCGGACAGGCTGCCTTGACCCCTATGTGGGAGACAACGACTGGTTTACTTGATGCTTCGATAGAATCCATGAACGACTTATCTGTCATATGGGTCAGGTCGACAAGCATCCCGAGTCTGTTCATCTCCTCGATGAACTTGATCCCGAAGGTGGTCATTCCTGCATCTGCTCGTGCTTCTCCCATCCCGTCTGCGAATCGAGTCCTTGCCCCTCCGACTATACAGATAGTCCTGAGACCTAGACGATAGAAAGAGCGTAGCATCACTAGCGACTCTTCATTCTCGATCCCTTCTGCAGCTCTCGCACCTTCAAAGGCGAGGAGGATCGCGATCTTCCCTGCAGCTACGGTAGCTTCGATATCTTTCGCTGATTCACAGATCGCAAAGGAACTTCCCTTCTCCTCTGCACGTCTTAGCATATCGATCTGCTCGAGAGAACCGTGTACTAGATCATCTGTCAAATTGCATACACAGGGAGAGTTCCCTCCTAC
>CAZLZY010000379.1:1472-2473 GCA_964564075.1 uncultured Spirochaetales bacterium | reverse complement strand
AAGGCATATTATATTGAAGGGAGATCTTTATCGTTTACGCTCTCCCTATCTAGGCGATTATGCTGCGATCATGTATGTCAGTGAGACTGAAGAAGAGGCACTTCTCTTTATTTGGGAGATGTATTACCAATTTGGTATGCGGCATGAGCCTCTGTTGTTGAAGGGACTTGATGAAACGTGTCAGTATAACTTCAGGGAGTTGAATAAGATGGCTGAAGTTCAGCATATGATGAATCCTACGACAGGACTCTCTGTTGATAGGAAGGATCTCTCAGGAGAGCAATGCAGGAGATTTGGTATACCTATCAATTTTACCCATGATTATGAGAGTAAAGTGTATCATCTAACGAAGAACTCATAAGATTTCCTATGTTTTTAGCTCTTTAGGAGGGGGCAACCTCGTCGGACCCCTTGACTTTTCAATTCATTGATAGTTACAAATAGAGGCATTAAGGTTGAATAAGTATAGGACTTACCACTATATTGGATAATATCGCATGAAGAATTCGACATTTTGGGACGGATAAAGGGAGCATCATGGCACATAAAGTACTAGTTATTGTTGAGTCACCAACAAAAGCAAAGACCATAAAGAAATTCTTACCAGCAGGGTATGTGGTCGAGGCAAGCGTAGGTCATATCAGAGACCTCCCTCAAACAGCCGCTGAGATCCCTAAGTCATATAAAGATAAAGAGTGGTCTCGTCTCGGGATCAATGTAGAAGAGGAGTTCGCTCCTCTCTATGTGACACCAAAAGGGAAGGGAAAGGTCATCCGTGAGTTGAAGGCCAAACTCAAAGGGGTAGATGAACTCCTACTCGCAACTGATGAGGACCGTGAAGGTGAGAGTATATCTTGGCACCTTGTGAAGGTCTTGAAACCAAAGGTTCCCTATAAAAGAATGGTCTTTCATGAAATAACCAAGAAAGCGATTCATCATGCCCTAGAGACAGGTCGAGAGATCGACATGGATCTAGTCAATGCTCAGGAGACAAGAAGGAT
>CAZLZY010000379.1:0-1462 GCA_964564075.1 uncultured Spirochaetales bacterium | reverse complement strand
GATCTTAGATCGCCTCTTCGGATATACTATCTCTCCACTCCTGTGGAAGAAGATAGCTTTTGGTCTTTCTGCGGGTAGAGTCCAGTCTCCCGGACTGAGATTGATCGTAGAACGAGAAAGAGAGAGGATACTCTTCTCTACCTCTGAGTACTGGGACCTGAAAGGGACCTTGACTCCCTCTGGAGATGATAAAGCATTTGATGCAAAACTCGATAGCATCGGTGGTAAACGAGTAGCAGGAAGTAAGGACTTCCACTCGAAGACTGGTGCCTATATCGGTAAGAACTCCATAGTCATGGATAAAGATGCAGCGCAGGCCCTTGTTGAGCGTCTGAACGGCAAACACTGGGAAGTGAGCAGCATCACAGAGAAAGAGAATACCTCTCGACCTGCACCGCCGTTCATCACATCGACTCTGCAGCAGGAAGCAAATAGAAAGTTGAAGATGTCTGCACGTGAGACGATGCGAGCAGCGCAAAGATTATATGAGAATGGTCTGATCACCTATATGAGAACGGACTCGACGACCTTGAGCAACGACGGTATCGCCTCAGCGCGTGCTGCTATCAGCCGTCTCTACGGAGATCAATATCTGGCAAAGAGTCCAAGACAATATACGAAGAAGAGCAAGGGGGCCCAGGAGGCTCATGAGGCTATTCGTCCTTCAGGTGATGTATTCAAGACTCCTGAAGAAGCAGGTCTCTCCGGACGTGAGCTCTCATTATATAAACTGATCTGGAAGAGGACCTTAGCATCTCAGATGGCTGACGCTAAGAAAGCATCAACAAAAGCTGTCTTCACCGTTGATGATGCTCAGTTCTCCGCTACCGGTACTAGGATCGTCTTCCCTGGATTCATCAGAGCCTATGTAGAGGGTAGTGATGATCCTGAAGTACGACTTGCAAATTCTGAGAGCTACCTACCGAAGCTAGAAGAGGGAGAAAAGCTCCTGCCGAGTAAACTTGATCCGGTAAGTCATCAGACGAAAGCTCCGGCTCGGTACACTGATGCATCTTTGGTCAAAGAGCTTGAAAAATTAGGTATTGGTAGACCTTCAACCTATGCATCGATCATCAATACGCTCAATGAGCGAGGATATATCAGGAAACAGGGAACGGTCATCACTCCTACCTTTATCGGGTTTGGAGTCATTCAGCTACTCGAGAAGAATTTTACAGGACTTATCGATTATAGTTTTACCTCCGATATGGAGAATACCCTGGACAGTATCGCTCTCGGCGAAGTTGAGAGGCTCAATTATCTCCAAGACTTCTATCTTGGGAAGAATGGACTACAGGAAACTGTGGAGACTAGAGCTGCTCTGATCAAGCCTGATGAGGCACGAACGATAACTCTTCCTCAGATCAAAGCGGTAGAGGGTGTCAAGATCGGTAAATATGGTCCCTATATCCTCTGCAAGGCAGAAGATTGCGGAGAGGAGATTCATGCATCCCTTCCTGAG
>CAZLZY010000378.1:0-2475 GCA_964564075.1 uncultured Spirochaetales bacterium | reverse complement strand
AGATATGGATGGTTATGACCTCATTGATGATGTTCAGGCAGGTAAGGCTGATTGTATGAATAGTCAGGATCTGAAAGATGTGGCTCAGAAATTCAACTTTCTGAGAGAATATGGACAACAAGATGCTATGGGAACAAGCTATGAACAGGCAATATTTGAGTTTGCTAATGGGAATAGTTTCATGTTCTGGCAGGGGATCTGGGCTATACCTTCGATCAATAAGGCAAATCCTGATCTTACATACAGTATGTTCGCTCTTCCAGCGAAGATGGGTCGACCAACAAAAGTCGAGTATGGTGTAGACCTCGCAATGGTAATCGGTAATAAAGATCCTAAGGTAGTTGAGGCAGCTAAGAAGTTCGTAGCCTTTGTTGCAACCCCTGAGATCGGTCAGCTCTATGCTGATACAGATGGATCTCCATCTGCTTTGAAGGGTGTTCTGTTCAAGTCAGAAGTATCTAAACCCGTAGTACAATTGGTTCAAGACGGTGAGTCATTTAGAAATATCAGACACAAATACGCAACAGGTGGTAGTGGTCGGTCTAATACAGCAATACAGCAGTATGTGGTAGACCAAGATATGAATACTTTCCTATCTGAAATGAATTTTGTATTTGGGAAACCAGAGTAATAAAAAGACATACCCTGCTCTCTATTGTCAGCAGGGTATGATTCAAGTGATCTTTGTTAGGAGTTTGCGATGGCCCGGAAGCAATCAAGTAGAGAGCGACTGACCTATTTCTTGTACACTGTACCTGCGATCATACTATATGGGATGTTCTTCATCGTTCCGCTTATGATGGGCGTATTCTATAGTTTGACAGATTGGAATGGGATAAGTCAAAGCTACAATGTTATTGGACTGAAAAATTATATTCAGATGTTCTCTGATCATCGGGTTATAAATAGTCTACAGTTCAGCTTGAGTTATGCACTATTTCTTGTGTTGATCGTGAATCTCCTTGCGCTGGGCTTAGGGTTGTTACTCAACTCTAATATTCGGGGTAAGAACTTCTCCCGAGCACTCTATTTCTTTCCTGCAATCATCAGTTTGGTTGTCGTTGGATTAGTGTTTGACCAGATTCTTTATCATGCCATACCAAGAATAGGGAAGGCTCTTGATATAGATTTCTTTAAAAGGAATCTCCTAGGTAATAGTGATGCCGTTTTCTGGGTTATTCTATTTGTAAGTATCTGGCGAGAGACTGCAGTCCCCACTGTTTTGATCATTGCCGGTCTTCAAACCGTACCAATAGAACTACTTGAAGCCTCCATTTTAGAGGGTGCCTCATTTTCTGTGAGATTTCGTAAGATCATGTTCCCTTTCTTAATACCAGTGATCAGTATGAATCTGGTTCTTACCGTAAAATCCGGAATCATGGTCTTTGATATCATAAAAGCTATGACAGGCGGTGGACCGGGAATCGCAACAGAGTCTATTGGTATCCTGATCTATAAGAAGGGGTTTGAAGAGTTCCAATTTGGATTTGCTAGTTCTCTCTCCTTCCTGCTGTTTGGTATTGTTGCTGTCATCTCTTTACTGCAGATCTATACCTTAAGAAAGAAAGAGGTGGGACAGTTATGAGTAAAAAGAATAATTGGATGTTTATATTCATCTATATCATCTTGGGTATTGGGGCCCTGATCATTCTATTCCCTCTGTATGTCACGATTGTCACCGCTTTCAAAACACCTCAGGAATCAGCACAAAGTTTTTTCAGTCTACCGAATAGTTTCTATATGAAGAACTTCATGACAGTGATGGCAAAAGCTAATTTTGGGAGATACTTCTTGAATTCAATAGTGATAACTCTTGTATCATTATCAGGAGAGATGATCTTAGTACCTCTCTTTGCCTATGCTGTGGTGAGGAATACTCATAAGAGATATTTTTCGATCATTTTTCTGCTTACCATCTTTGGGATCTTCGTTCCCTTTCAGGTAGTGATGCTTCCGACGATCAAACTATTCAGTAAATTGCACCTGCTCTCAACGGGTGGTCTCATACTTCTCTATCTGACCTATACCTTCAAGAAGGGGGCCTTCTTGTTTGTTGGCTTTCTTAAAGCAATACCCATGGAGTTAGAAGAATCAGGGTATATGGATGGTTGTACGATAGGTCAAGCCTATAGACATATCATCTTGCCCCTCCTGAAACCTATGATGGCAACGATGGTTGTTATTGATGGTTTGTGGATATGGAATGATTTTCTCCTACCGCTACTCGTCCTAAATAAGAATCATATGCAGTGGACACTTCCGCTCTTTCAATTTCAATTCAAGAATCAATATTCTTTTGATTTTAACTTAGCGTTCGCAAGCTTCCTCCTCAGTATGCTGCCAATGATAATCCTCTACATATTCATGCAGAGATTCATCATCAGCGGGATCACAAAAGGAGCGATCAAAGGATAGCAACATCGATACAATAAAGGAGATATGTTATGAATACTGAACCGTCAATGATACAACGTT
>CAZLZY010000377.1:0-2495 GCA_964564075.1 uncultured Spirochaetales bacterium | reverse complement strand
TTCTTTTCATTGTTTTCGGTCTCTATCCGATCGGATACTCAGTCTATATCTCTTTCTTTAAATGGACTGTTTCTGGTAATCAGGGCTTTGTTGGATTAAAGAACTATAAGACATTATTAACCATTGATCCCTTCTTCTATAAATCACTATTCAATACCGTATGGCTTTTGATCTTCGGATCACTGTTACAGCATTTTTTCGCTATCCCGCTAGCGATTGGTCTAAATAATGGAAGAGATGCATTGAAGGGTAGAGAAGGGTTCAAGACAATATTCTTTCTTCCCTATATCACTAGTACTGTATCTGTAACACTGATCTTTGCTCAGTTGTTCGATTTTAATTATGGATGGCTCAACTATATCTGGATAAACGTGTTTCATCAGGAGGCTGTTAAATGGTTAACGAATCCTAGGACGATAAAGAGCTCATTAGCGATCATGTTGAACTGGCGTTTCATAGGATGGAACACTATCATCTACCTTGCAGGGTTACAGGCTATACCTAAAACCCTATACGAAGCGGCTGAAATAGACGGTGCCGGAACGTTGAAGAAGCACTGGGCAATAACCTTACCACAGTTGATGCCAATCATATTCTTTGCTGTTACCATGAGTATTATTGGTGGTATGCAGGTCTTTGATGAACCCTTTGTACTGCTAGGTGGGTATGAGCAGATGGGCGGAAATATGAATTCAGGACTGACTTCAGCATTCTACCTCATGTTCACTGGTTTCAAGGCTGCTCGTTTTGGAAAGGGTAGTGCAATCGCATGGCTGTTGTTCTTTATCATATTCATTATGACAATGATCAATAGATATGTGACTAATAAACTGCAAAAGTAGTCTTTGAGGAACAATACTAATACATAACACCGGATTGAGGGAGAACTATGACTCTTACAGGACCATTATATACAAATAAGAAGAAACAGACTGATGGATATATCTCAGATTCTGGAAGTGACTGGTATCAGATCACTGATTATCAGAAGCTGGAACCGTTTTTTATAAGTCTGCTCAGTCCAGATGACCTCTGGTTGTTCATAGCAAGCACCGGAGGTCTGACGGCAGGTCGAATTGATGCGGATCATGCATTATTTCCCTATTATACGAGTGATCGTATAACTGAGAATTATACTAATACCGGTACGCGTACCGTTATTAGGGTGAAGACTGAAGAGGGTTCCTATGTTTGGCAGCCCTTCGCTGAATATCAGGTAGTTGATCCTCAGATCAGACGTTCACTTCTAAAGAACAGTGAGGGGAACCGGATACTTTTTGTTGAGTATCATGAAGGTTTGGGATTAGAGTTTCAATACTGTTGGTCAAGTGCTCAAAACTGGGGGTGGGTCCGCTCCGCAGGGATATATAATACTTCAAATGAACATCGAGAGATAGAGATTCTTGACGGGGTCCAGAATCTTCTCCCTCCCTTCATTTCTTCAAAGCTTCAGTTGGGTTTAAGTAATCTAGTTGATGCATATAAACTTAATGAGTTAGATACAAAAAGCAATGTTGCGGTCTATGGTTTGAGTTCTCGTATCAGTGATAAGTCTGAAGCGAATGAGAGCCTCAAAGTGACATCTGTTTGGCAAACAGGACTTGAAAATCCGAACATACTGCTCTCTACTAAACAGTTGTTTGATTTTATACATACAGGTAATATAATCCCTGAGGTGAGGACTGAGGGGGTAAGAGGGGCCTTCTTCTGTAACTCTGAGCTGACGTTAGAGTCTGGAAGTAATAAGATTTGGATGATGGTTCTAGAGGTAGATCAGGATCATACAGATTTGGTACAGCTTTCACAGGAACTGATTTTAAGGCCAAAAGAGATGCAAGTATCTCTGATTGCAGATATCGAAAAATCATCGATCGATCTTAGAACTCTAGCAGCCCGTTCAGACGGTCTTCAGATGACACAGAACACCATGGTAAATGATCATCATTATACAGCCACGATGTTTAACATTATGAGGGGAGGCTTATTCAAAGAAAGTTATGCGATTGATAGGGATGATGTAATAGCATACCTGAAATCCCAGGATAAGATATTAGTAGAACATGAGTTTGCTTTCCTTGACAGCCTACCGAAACAATCCAGTTGGATGGAGTTAAGAGAACGTGTAGAACAGTTTACTACAGCATCAGGCAACAACTCCTTGCGTCAATTGATTCATTCCTATCTGCCCTTATCATTCTCTAGAAGGCACGGTGATCCCAGCAGACCGTGGAATAACTTTTCTATACAATTGAAAAATGATGACGGAACCCCTAGATACTATTATGAGGGGAATTGGAGAGATATCTTCCAGAACTGGGAACCGTTAGTCTATTCCTATCCTTGTTTCTTGGAAAATATGATCACTGTCTGTCTTAATGGTATCACGATAGATGGGTACAACCCCTATAAAGTGACTAGAGACGGTTTTGCATGGGAAATTCCGGATAATGATGACCCATGGTCTAATATCGGGTAATGGGGAGACCACCAGATTA